>DATKEJ010000427.1:0-4455 GCA_035512315.1 Rhodothermales bacterium
GACCCGATTAAGAGTATGCTCTCGATGTCAGTCCGTTTCGGCATGCCGGAGTAGAGTCTATTCTGTTGCAGTGCGGTCGACCGGCACCGATACGGTTTCTCGTCCATGTTCGTGGACGAGCTGAAGGAACGAATCGAAGAGGTAGCGGCTGTCGTGCGGTCCGGGGGAGGCTTCCGGATGGTATTGCACCGAAAGCCCTGCGAAGTTCTTGAATCTGAGTCCTTCGAGCGTACCGTCGTTCAGGTTCACGTGGGTCGTCCTGGCTTTCGCGGCAGAGCTTTCTTCCCATTTCACGGCAAACCCGTGATTCTGAGTCGTTATCTCGACCCGGCCGGTGTCGGCATTGCGAACGGGCTGGTTCGCGCCACGGTGTCCGACCAGCATTTTGTAAACCTCGAGACCTTCGGCAAGCGCCAGCAGCTGGTGCCCGAGGCAGATGCCGAAGAGCGGCACCTGAGTATTTATGAGTTCCTTGACGGTGGCGACGGACTCGGGCATGGCGCGAGGGTCACCCGGCCCGTTCGAAAGGAACACGCCGTCGGGTTTCCATGCCATCACCTCCTGTACTCCGGTCGACGCAGGAAAAACACGAACCGCGCAATCCAGCTGCCTGAACGTGCGGAGGATGTTTTGTTTCACGCCGTAGTCGAAAACGGCAATGCGAGGTCCCGCGCACTCGGAGAAGTCATACGCTTCCCGTGTGGTTACACGCGATGCGAGCTCGAGTCCTGCCATGGAGGGATGTGCCTGAGCCTTCCGAACGAGGCTTTCTTCGTCGAGATCGATCGACGACACGACGGCGTTCATAACACCATGGGTTCTGATATGCTTGACGAGGTGTCGGGTGTCGACGCCGGATATCCCCACAAGCCCATGCCCGGTCATCCACTCGGCCAGGGAACCGTCTGCGCTGAGGTTCGAAAACCGGTGTGAAAAGGCGCGTGTGACCAGCCCGGCAGCCATCGGGGTCGGTGCCTCCATGGCTTCCGAGTGAGTCCCGTAATTCCCGATGTGTGGGTACGTCATGATGATGAGCTGCCCGACGTATGAGGGGTCGGTCAGGATCTCCTGGTACCCTGTCATGCTCGTGTTGAAGCAGAGCTCGCCGGCCGTTTCTCCGGGGGAGCCGACGGAATTGCCGGTCAGAACCGTGCCGTCTTCGAGCGCGATTTTTGCTTGTGGACGCCGTGAGTCGATGGACATTTTTCAGAAGGCTGAGGTCACCGGGCGAGCCGGCAGAACCGTATACAAAAAAGCCCTCCCGAAGGAAGGCGGACAAGCTATTTCAACCTGTGAGGTCGGCAAGGTGAAGGCGGAGCGGTGTTGTCTTTCCGACTGGTTATTGAAGGCTTGGTATATCACGGCAAAACTACGTCGAGACGGTGAGAACTCAAACCGCGGTCGGTACCCGAACGTGCCCGGTTCATGCGAAAGTCGAGTGAAAACACGCGCGTGCGGGTGCGGGCAATGCGCCGTGCCCGTGGAACAGTCCAGTCCGGCGTGCTGTTTCTGTCACATAATCTCTGAGGCGCGCTGCACAAATGGACCGGGTGAATTCAGATCATCGCGATGAAGGAGGGTATCGCATCACGGTGCTCGTGTGCATGGTGGCCGCTTTGCTCTCCTTGAATCTGCTTGCCCGATACTGGCCCAATTGGAGCTCGGGGCCCGACCACAATCGACTTTTCGATACGCGGGGTGAACCGATCGAACTCGAGATGATCGACCAGACGCGGCAGGCCGCAAAGCCGCCGGCTCCGCCGACTCCTGTTCCGCCGGTGGTCGTGCCGGACGATGTGGTTCTCGATTTCGAAGAAGTCGATCCTTCCGAGGAACTCACGGTGGAGGAGGAGGGAGACGAGGCAGGCGAGGGAGAAATCGCCGGGCCTCGGCTGGTTGCGCAGGCCGACCAGGGTCCGAGACCCATCCGTTTCGTCGAGCCGGAATATTCCGCGGAGGCGCGGAGAAGGAAGGTGAAGGCCACGATCCTCGTCGAGGTGCTCGTCGATGAGCTGGGCCGTGTGTTGCAGACCAGGATTATCGACCGCTTCGTATACGAGAATAAGGGCGATCCTCCGGTCCCGGTCAGCCAGATCGGATATGGTCTCGAGGAGGCCGCAGTGGCGGCTGCGGAGCGCTGGCGGTTCCGACCGGCCCGACACGGCGGGCGCGCCGTTCAGACGTACACAACCCTCACGTTTCGGTTCGGGGTGTAGCGAAAACGAAATGGGCCCGGGTCTGCGAGTGTCCTGGCACTCCCAATAACCCGAGCCCATGTTTCACCACCAACCAACAGGGGGTCATCTCCAAAGCCGCGTACGACCGCCGAAAGGTAACCGGAAACTTGAAATACCAAACTTAAAACACCAAACTTGGGCAATGCCTTGCCCCGGCCGCGCCATTCTCGACTTTCCTTCGAAGAGGAGATCGCTTGGACGGGGAAGATGGCACGATTATGGGCGACCTCGGAGGGCGGGGCTACCCAACTTTGGTATTTGAAGTTTGGTGTTTGGAGTTATTCGAACTTCATCTGCGGCGTAGACCCGGCCGGTCGGCCTTCCGGCGCCCTGAAGTTGAAATAAGTGGTCGCCGTATGACGGCCCTGGCAGATCTGACGGACGATTTCCTCCATGTCCTCCGGGTAATGGACGAAGTCGAGGTCCGTCGCATTGACGATCAGAAGCGGGCTCCCATTGTATCGGAAGAAATAGTAGTTGTAAGCCTCGACGAGCGACTCGATATAGGACTCCTTCATTTTTCGCTCGAACGAACGTCCTCTCTGCGCGATGTTCTGCATGAGTCGCTCCGGCGTCGACTGCAGGTAGACGATCAAGTCGGGCTGGGGGACGACCGGTTCCATTATCGCGTACATCGTCTCATATAGCTGGAGCTCGTCTCCTTCGAGATTCAGGTGGGCGAAGATCCGGTCTTTGTCGAAAGTGTAGTCGCTGATGACGAAGCTGCGGAACAGGTCGCGATTCACGAGCGCCTTTTGCTGTTTGAACCGAGATGCAAGGAAACTCAGCTGGGTATGGAAGGCCCAGCGTTCGGTATTGGAATAGAAAGAGGAAAGGAAGGGATTCTCCTCAAACTGCTCGAGCACCGCATGGCCGTCGAATCGCTTTGCGAAATACTCTGCGAGCGTGGTCTTTCCGACGCCGATGACTCCCTCAACCGCCACGTAGCGCAGGTGCTCGGGCGGGCGGATGACCGGGTCGGCCGGCGGGATCAACTCATTTGGCTTCATCAGGCGCCCCTCCGGCGGGAAACACGGCGTCCCTCGAGTACCGCCGATCGATTCGCAGCGGATCGCGGCAGTCGTTCAACAGCTCGAGGATGGTAGCCGAAAACGGTTCAGGGACCCTGAAGTCGGGGTCGAGATCGGCGAACGGAAGCAGGACAAATCGTCGTTCGGCCATGCGTGGATGAGGAACCTTCAATCGTTCTGAGTCGAGCACGTAATTGCCGAAGGCCAATATATCAATATCGATCGTTCGCGGTAACCACGATCCAAGCTTCCCGTGTCTTCCTTCCGCAGTTTCTATCGACAAACAGATGTCGAGGAGTGCTTCGGGTGTGCGCGACGAATGGATTCGGACAACCATATTCAGAAATTCCGTGAGCTTGTCGTCAGAGCCTTTAGTGTGCGCCTCCGACTCGTACACCGGAGAGACTGCATCGACCCGGATCCCAGGCGTTTCATTGAGTCGAAGTACCGCACGCCGCAGATGGGTCAGCCGTCGTCCGAGGTTCGAGCCGAGACCGAGATAAACGGTTTGCCCCTCGATCACTTCCGCCCGGTCCGATAGGTTGCCTCGGCACGGTCGCACGTTCCGCCGACGGGTGGATTGAGTTTCCTGACCGTCACGTCGACCGCCTCCACGATGGGATAGCCCTCCATGATCGCGTCGCCGATCAGAAGGGCCAGTTTCTCGATCAGGTAGAACTTGTTTCGCGTAACGAGGTGATGGACCATCTTGTAGACGCCCTCGTAATCGACTGTGCTCGAAAGGCGATCGGTTCTTGCCGCTTCGGCGAAATCAAGATGCATCTCAACGTCGACTTCGTATCGCCCCCCCAGACGGTGCTCCTCCTTCGACACCCCGTGATGGGCGTAAAAGACGGCATTGACCAGTCGGACCGTGCCCGAAGATTGTGGCTTGGCCGACGTGTCGGGGACGATTGAATCGGGATTCGGGTCCGGCCGGACGTTCATAGTCATATACCTAATGAGTCGAGCAGGCGGGATTCCTCCTCTGTGAGCGTCCCGGCGGATCGACGAGCCTCGAGATCGGCGACGTAAAGTGTTGCGTACAGGCCGAGGATACCATCGCTGCGTTTGCGATGCTCATCAAAATACCGTACCCGATCCGTCGTTGGCATGGGGCCGTCCCAATGTACGCTCCGCGGACCCGCAGGTCCCGGAGGCGCGGGCGCCGGGAAGCTCTTTTCCGG
>DATKEJ010000428.1:0-3914 GCA_035512315.1 Rhodothermales bacterium
CTCGTCGCCGATGTGATCGTAGACGTTGCGGGCGCGGACATGGAATGTGTAGTTGCCGGGCGAAAGGTTGGTATAGTCGCGCCTGACCTCGTCGGTCCAGTCCGACCAGGCCTCGTCGAAACCCTCGAGGAACGACTGATACTCGTTGGCGGCCGGATTTTCGTAGGTTGGTCCGGCGTATTCGAAGCGGAGACTGTTTTCGACGTACGGGATGTTTGCGTTTACAGCACCTTCCCCTCCGAAAACCGTGCGGCCTGTTCTGCTCGAGACGCGGCGGATAAGCGCGGAAAAATTGCTCTCGTAGCTCGTCGACATGCCTGGATCATAGCGGATGAGGGCCTGGTCCGTCCCGAACCATACGATCCCATCTTCTTCCGGATAGATCACACTGACGGGGTCTCCCGAGAACCGTTGGAAGGCCTGCCGGTCGATTTCCAGCTCTCCGGAAGGCCCGGGGCGAAAGACGGCCGTCTCCCTACCTATGCTGACCCACACGTTTCCGCGGTAGTCCTCGTCGATGAAGGGAATCGATCGATCGTCCGTCGTGAGCGGCGCAAACGTCGAATCGGGCACGAAACGCCCATCCTCGAATCGTAGCAGTCCTTCTCGATGGGCAAACATGAGCTTCTCGCCGGCGCTGTAAACCGTCGTGGGGCCCGGAACGAGCCCGGATTCCGGCCCGAATTGGTCGACGACCCAATCATCGACAGGGCCGTTTTCATAGCGGATCCTAAAAATGCCGGCGTTCCCGGTGGCTATCCATAAGAGTCCAGGTTCCGGCTCCTCGAGAGACAGGACTTGAGATCCGGCAATGCCGCTCGCCTCGACGACCCAGGCGCCCGACTCGTCCCGGCGAAGCAAGGCCAATCCGTCGAAAGTGCCGACAAAGACTCGGTCCTTGTCCAGGGCGGACAAGTGAAAGCCGGTCGGTGCGAGCGCGAACTGCACGTTCGGAATCACGAGCTCCGCCCGATCGCCTATTATGCGATAGATTCCGGTGCCGTGGCTGACCAGAAGCTCTCCGTGGATGCTGAAGAGATCCCAGGATTGAGGAACGCCTCCGGCGAAGCCGCTGACCGGACGAAGCCGGCGCGACGTCTCATCGAGGTACTGAACCCCCTCCTGGGTGGTGAGATAGAGTACACCGTCGTGCCGAAGGATATCGGTGATGTCCGCTGCGAGCCCCAGCGTAGCGTCGAATCGGGTCAGCGGGGAGGACACTTCGACCTGGCAAACCGCTCCGCGGGGTGCGACCCACAAGACTCCTGAACGGTCGACGAATATCGCCAGGGCATTGTCCGTCGGAAAGCCGATGTCGCTGTGCAGGTACTGCAGAACATTTCCCTGCGGGCCCAGAATGACCACCCCACCACTGAGTGTCGTCAGAGCGTACGATCCGTCCCTCAGGACCGCCCCTTTATAGAGCGTCGTTTCGCGGAAGAAGGCATCCGCGTCCGTGGGAAAGGGACGGAATGCTACCCCGTCGAATCGAAACAGACCGCGGTTGAAAGTGCCCAGGAGAAACTGATTGGGCTCGTCAGCGATGGGCAGCATTACCTGAGCGCGTTCCTCTGCGAACTCTTCGCCGCCCGGAATGGGCTCGATCGTGTCGCCGGAGAGCCGGCTGAGGCCGTGGCCCTCCTGATGTAAATAGTAAACGCCGTTGAACCAGAATCCGTAGAGAAACCGGACGTTGGGAGTCCATGCTCGAACCGACCAGCCTTCCCCGTCTTCATTGAGCCGAAACAGCCGCTCGCGGGCGAGAAGATATACTCCCTCAGGCGTAGCATGGACTGTCCAGATGTCGTTAAAGGCCCGATCCTCCTCCGGTACGAATTCGAGAAGAGATACATAACGGTTCACGCCGATGCTATCCGGCCGCAGGTAGCCGAAGTCGGCCGACGACCCCACGAAGATACGCCCCTTCTCGTCCCTATCGAGAGACCTAACGATGTTACGCCCGGAGCCTTCGATTCTGCGCCAGGATGCGCCGTCGTATTCGAACACTCCGAGGGTGTTACCCACATAGATGACGCCACGAGCATCCTGCATGAAATGCCAGGTCTGATTTCCGGCGTCGAAGTCGCGGGCATTCGTGCAGGTGAAGAAGGGTAGTCCCTGCTGAAGGGACTGTCCTTGCAGATCACAAGCGAAGAGCACCGCGACCAGACACCACAAGGCTCGTCGCATAACGGGTACTTAATGAAGTGAAAGGGGAGGATGACCCTCATGATAATCACTCGGCGAAGAGCGGGCAATCACCTACTCGACCAGATAGACCTCCCGAGAGCGTTCGACGGACGCACCTGTGTGGTCGTCCGTCACCGTCACGGTGAGCAGATACAGTCCGGGGTCGACGTTTCGAACGTCGATCTCCGCGGTTTCGACGGGAGAGGCCGACGAGCCCTGATGCCGAGTCCGCACAGTAAGCGTCTCCTGTCCGCCGCCGAAAAGCCGCTGTAGAAGTGACCGTCGCTGGAGGGGTGAGAGCGAGAGCTCTACAGTGTAGTCGGTCAGGTCATCAACACCGAAAGTGAGGTCATAGATTTCAAAGTACACGCGCACGAGCTGATCGAGCGTAAAGCGCCCCCAGGGGTTCACGTGGACCTCGGAAGGCGAAGGAATCCGAAATGCCAGGAGGACGTCGCTCGCGGAGAGCAAGCCCCGGCTGAAATCGGGTGCGTTCACCGTGAATTTGTAGCCGCCGACCATGTGGCTTTGCCGCATGTGAATGGCCACGTGGTAGCTGTCCGCAGGTACACTGATTCGGATGCCTTGAACGGTGAGCGAACCGGGAGAAACCTCCACCAGCCTGGTCTCCTTCCTGATCGAAGCCCATGCCATGTCATGCACGGCAGCGCCCACCTCACCCGAGCCCGAGACAGGGATCGCGTAATAGAGCATGAGCAGCGTCTCACCGGCCTCCCCTCGAAACGAGGCCGCCACGTAGGGAAACTGGAGCGGTTCGACGTCCTCCCCCCAGGTATGCCGGTCCATCGACAGACCGCGTTCCACGGAACCCCGACTTTCATCGGCCATCACATGCCTTCCCTCCAGGAGGTCCAGGTCCCGCGACGAAGCGTCTTCGTTCAGGTAGGCACGCGCCATCCGCACATACGAGCCGCCCCATTCCATTCGATCCTCCAGCATGGCCTGGTTTGCAATCACCGGCGTCAGCCGCCAGTTATTGCCTGCGGCATTCTCATCGATCACGAAGTGAAAGTCGAGGTTGAGCGCCGCGTATCGCCACGACTCGTTCGGCACCCAGCAGGTATTCTCGCTAAACGCGGTCACATCGAACCGGATTGCCGAGGTGCAGAGGGTCATGCCTCCCGTCACCGTCACGACCCGGTCGGTGGGCTCGCCCAGCCGGATGTAGACGTGGCCCTTGTCGTTGAACTCGCCGTTGAGCGAGTATGAAGCCGGAAACGGGAGCTCGCCCGCCTTGTCCGGATTGTCGAACCAGAATCGAAAGCCGTCAAAAGCATAGTTCTTTTCCGAATAAAGGAGACGGCGGTAGTGCTCGGCAAGACGGATGTCGGTGCTGTCTGCCGGCAGGGGATTTCGCCGCGCCCAGAAGGCTCTGAAGAAAGTGATGAGCTCCTGCACCGTTTCAAGCGAGTGGTACTCGGTCAGCTCCTCCTCATTGACGACGTATTTGAAGTCTTCGAAGACGAAGGCGGCATCGAGGGGCCGCTCGATGGACTCGATGGCCTCCATTACGAGTGATTGGGCTCGATCGGGGTCTCCGCGCTCGTAGTAGAGGCGGGCGAGCGAAAGAAGGACCGGCTGGCGGCGAATTCCGGAATCGCCTTCGAGAAGCCCAAGGAGGGACGTTTCCGCCGAGAAGAGCTGACCATTTTTCCGGAGGAGCTCAGCCTTAAAGAATGCTGACCAGGGCGACGGATGGGCAT
>DATKEJ010000429.1:0-8799 GCA_035512315.1 Rhodothermales bacterium
ATCTTCAGGCGCTCCGGTACCTGCCAGCTATATTCGACAACCCGGTGGTCGAGAAGTGGTACCCTGACCTCCAGGGCCACGTCCATACTGGCACGGTCAACCTTGACCAGGATATCGTCGGGGAGATATGATTGCAGATCCGTCAATTGCATCGATTCAAGGAAAGTCAGGCCGTCGAAAGACCGGAAGGCCGGCGGCAAGTCGTCGGCAGCCTTGCCTCGAAGTGCTCCGCTCGTCAAACTTCCCGCATTGAGCCTGATGCCACGGTTATAGAACTCCCAACCATCTGCCGAACCGACTAGTTCGATTTGACGTGCAAACTGTCCAGGCATCGCAGGCCGGAGGAGAGATCGAGAAAGGGCGAATGACGCGTCCATTCCAAATTTCGACGACTCGAAGGCAGCCGTCGGTCCGGCGACTCCTTTTGCCAGACGTCGAAGCAGGGATGGGATCTTGGAAACCAGTCTCCAATACCTGATCGCCCGTTCATACCGACTATAACCCCCGAACAACTCGTCGCCGCCGTCCCCAGATAGACTTACGGTCACGGATTTTCGCGCGAGACGCGAGACCAGTGCAGTGGGCAACTGCGACACATCCGCGAGCGGTTCATCATACATCCGGGGCAACTCAGTCAGCAGGTCTTGAACGTCGTCGGATGTGACGTACAGATTCGTGTGGTCGGTACCGAGATGGGACGCCACATCAGTAGCATAAGGCGACTCGTCGTATTCGGCTTCCTCAAAACCGATGGAAAAGGTCCTTACCTTTCCGCGCGACTCCCTCGTCATGAGCGAGGTGATGAGAGAGGAGTCGATCCCACCCGATAAGAAGGCTCCGACGGGAACATCGGCCACCAGGCGCATCCTAACCGAATCCCGAAGCAGCGCTTCGAGATCGTCGACGATTTCGGCGTCGGTGCCACGGTGGGGGTCTCTTCCCGCCACGACCTCGCGAGCCGACCAGAAGGGGACGGTCTCGACGAGAGCGCCAGGTCGCGTCAATTTGAGAATGTGCCCCGGCGGCAGTTTTTGGACGTTAGAATAAATACTCAGTGGGCTCGGGACGTACCCTAGCTCCAGAAAATCGACGACGGCCTGCGGGCTGAGATCGTGAACAAATTCGGGATGCGACCGGAGCGCCTTTAGTTCAGACCCAAAGACGATCGTCTCGTTGAATTGCCCGAAGTAAAGGGGCTTTATCCCGATCCGGTCTCTTACGAGGAATAGCACCCTGTCGAAAGTGTCCCACAATGCGAAGGCGAACTGTCCATTGAAGTGCGCAACGGCGCGCTCCACACCCCACTGTTCGATGGCCGCCAACATTACCTCGGTGTCTGAATGGCCGCGCCAACCGGAGGATCCGAGGTCCTTTTTGAGATCCTCAAAGTTGAAGATCTCACCGTTGAATGTGATGACGAAGCGTCCCGATCGCGACACCATGGGCTGATGGCCCTCGGCAGACAAATCAATAACGGAGAGTCTGGTGTGGCCGAAGTGGAGCCGCCCGTCAGGATCCGACCATCGCCCCTCGTCGTCGGGGCCGCGGTGGCTGAGGGTCGAGATCATCATCTCCAACGTCTCGCGCGGCTCATAGGAGGGCACCTCCCGACTCCAGAAACCGGTTATGCCGCACATTTTCGTCTCGAAGAAGCGCTCGTGGTGATGTACAACGGGATAAAGGGGTGCACGACGGTTCGAAAATACTCTTCTCTCCAGTCAGGCCGGCGGCACGTTCGGATTGTTCGGTGTTCCGGCATTAGCTTAAAGCTCGTGGCAACCTCGATCCGAAGACATCGTCATAACCGTCGCATGGAAGAAAAGATTCTGGTCACAGGCGCGGCCGGCTTCATAGGATACCACGTCTGTCGTCGTCTCGCTGCCGACAAGGCACAGGTGGTCGGGCTGGACAATCTCAACGACTATTACAGCGTAAGGCTGAAGGAGGATCGTCTCGCTCAGCTGGTGAGCCTGCCGGGCTTCCGCTTCGTTCGCATGGATCTTACCGACAACGAGGCGGTGGCGGCACTCTTCGAGACAGAGAGGTTTTCGCACGTGATCAACTTGGCCGCGCAAGCCGGCGTTCGGTACTCCCTGATAGATCCTCACCGGTATATCGACTCGAACTTGACAGGCTTCGTCAATGTCCTCGAAGGCTGTCGCCACACCGAAGTCAAGCATCTCACGTTTGCCTCATCGTCGTCCGTTTACGGCTCGAACAGCCAGCCGTGGTCAGTCGATGACAATGTGGACCACCCGCTATCGATATATGCCGCGACGAAAAAGTCGAACGAACTCATGGCGCACGCTTACGCCCATCTTTACGGCATGCCGGTTACCGGTCTTCGATTCTTCACAGTCTACGGACCTTGGGGACGACCCGACGCCGCCTATTACATCTTCACCAAATCCATTCTAGAGGGCCAGCCGATCGACGTCTATAACTTTGGAAGAATGAAGCGTGACTTCACATACGTCGACGATATCGTCGAATGCGTTTTGCGTGTGCTCTACAGCAACCCGAGTCCTTATGACGGGCCTGATGAGCCGGGGCCCGGGCGCAGTCTAACCGCTCCGTACCGTGTCTACAACATCGGCAACGACCGCCCGGTCACTCTGCTCGAATTCATCGGAGTCATCGAACAGGCCGTCGGCAAGCAGGCCAAACAGGTTCTCAAACCGATGCAGCCGGGTGACGTCCCGGCTTCGCACGCCGACATCGGCTCGCTGGCGGCAGATTTCGGATTCAGGCCGTCGACACCGTTGAGTGTGGGCATCGCGCGATTCGTCGAATGGTACTGCGGCTATCATGGGGACGACCGAATGTCACCCGCCAGACACGGACTCGACAGATCGGGCTGATCGCATTTGCGATGTAGCCCTCGTGTGCACAGGCTCTCGACTAACGCGCATGCAGGCGGAGCCCTCCGCGAGCAAATAGAGCCGATAACATACCGGGCTTCTTTGGGCTGTTCAGTTTCGCTGAAACGATGCGCGCTGCGAGCAGGCCGATGAGGAACCATGTGTTCTTGGTGTGCTCCCATGTCATAAAGCTTACACCCGCAGCCCATGCGAGGAACGTGAAACGCCAGAGGTAGCGCTCCGCAACGTCCAAATATCGTAAGGGAGCAAGGACGAGATAGAGGACTATGAGGAAGAGGGTAAATCCTACGATACCCTGTTCCACGAGTATTGATACGAACACATTGTGCGCGACGAAGCGCTCCCCATAGATCGGTTCGACGCCCACCAGGTACGCTCCGGCACCCACACCGACCACAGCCACCTGCGGGTTCGACAGAAACTCCTTCATCCCTTGCTTCCAAACCACTGTTCTGATGTTCGGCCCCTCAAGTTCACCGTAGTAGGACTCAGGCACGGAGGTTGGAGCAAACTCCCCCAGCGTCTCGAAACGTGCCAAAACTCGTTGGGGGGTGACCTGAAACCCGACCCAGACGGCGACAACCACAAAAAAGGCCGTCAGCAACTTTCGTCCTGCGGTTAGCATGAAAAGACTAAGAGGCAGCACGAGTACGCCGACGACCAATGCGATGAGTCCGCCGCGCGAACCGGTCAACAAAACTCCGAGAGAACCGGCGCCCATATACAGGTATCCAAGCGTAACCTCCCACTTCCTCCTTCCAACGATGACAAGGAACCAGGCCATGGGAATAGCGATCGCCAGTGCAAGCGCATAGTCATTCGGGTTGTTGTCAAACGCAGTATATCGGTCGGTGAAGTAGCTGGCTTTGAAGGCCGCCCCCGTCATGTACACTCGGAAGAGCTCCACCAGGGACACCGTCGCACCGATGAGGTACGCGACCATGAGACCATGATTCTCCTTCCTGTCGGCGGCGAACTGGCAGAAGATCACAATCATCGCTGCCAGCTGTATGTTCGTGATCAAACGAGCGAACGTGGCCGTTTGATCTGCACTCCAGACAAAGCTGAAGCCTCCCCAGGCAAGAAACAGCATGATGATCCCGTGTGCGACCGAAAATGGTCGAAGCCGCCCCTCATAGATCAGGGCCATCATGGCGACCATGGCCGCCGCCAAACCGATGAGACGGCTGATAGTGCCAGACACCTCTACGAAAGTGCTCGCGGCGACTTCCTGCGTTGGAATCGACGCAACGAACAGCCAAACTGCCCCGTACGCTATCTTACGCATTTACAATTTGTTATCGACAACAAGCGATCGGCCGACGGGTTCAGGGAGGGTTCAGGTCAATAATCTATGACCGGAGTGGGCATAACTCAATCTCGGACGCACGAAATCAAAATCAGTTCGCGCGGAACAAATATCTTTGGTCTGTATTGACGACGACGCTCCCGGAAAATCCTTTCATCACCGAAGGAATGGCGTTTCGCCCTCTGGTGTCCATCATCACGCCGACGTTCAATCATGCCGAGTTCATCGGCCCGTGCATTGAGTCGGTCCTCTCCCAGACGTACGCGAACTGGGAGCTTCTCATAGTCAACGACGGGAGCGACGACGCTACGGGCTCGATAGCGGAGCGTTACGCACAGGCCGACGACCGAATTCAGATTTTTAATAGGGGGAACATCGGCGTGTTTCGTCTGAACGAGACGTATAATCTCGCACTCTCCCGGGCGCGCGGAGATCTCGTCGGTATCCTGGAAGGAGACGACCTGTGGACGCCTGAAAAGCTGAGGCTTCAGGTCGAGGCACTTGCTTCGCATCCCGAGGCCGTTCTAAGCTGGAGTCGAGCCATTATCGTCGGAAATGGACTCGATCAGATCCGAGCCGCAAATCCGGAGCTGAAGGACGTCCCGGAGGCGTGGCGAAACAACGACCCTGTCGGTGAGGCCCTGAACGGTCTGTACCTGTCGAATTTCATTCCAGCCGCGTCAATTCTGGTCAGAACCGATGTGCTGAGACAGGCAGGGGGCTTTCAGCAGAGGCCGGGCCTTCCGCTCGTCGACTATCCAACGCTTCTCGCGCTTGTGACAAAGGGGCCATTCGTATTCGTTGACGAGGTGCTCGCGAAGTGGCGGTGGCATCCGAATCAGGTTACACGACTGTTCCATACCGAGATCATAACACGCGTCAGAGATACGGCGCTGTCGCACCACGCCGCGCTGGAAGAACCGATTCAGTCACGCGTCACAGTCACTCGGAATCAAATCGAGCGCCGGCATCGAGACGAGGTTCACCGGGCATACGTCCAGTCGGGACGGTATAAGCTCGTTCAGAAACTTTACCGAGAAGCGCGGAGAGACTTCACGAATGCGCTATGGCACCATGGGCTGGCGCGACCGTTCCTCCTGCTCCAGGCGCTCGCCGGCGTCGGACTTAGTTTTATCAAGACCGATCTGGAATGGATTGCCAGATTGCTCGGTAAGACAGACCTTTCGTGGAAAAGAGTCTCTTCTGAGAAGGACGCTAAAACAACCCCCGGGGTGTCGAGCTGACAACGAATTATGGAAGACACTGGTTCATTTGGTCCGTCAGTAGTAGTCGCGGTCGGCGTCGACCCAACGGACGTCGAGCAGCTTCAGGACCTATGCGCGGCGCGCAAACACAGGCTGATCGTCGCCTCTCGACAGACCGATCTTCCGCTGTCAATTCAGTGCGACCATGCGGTGATCGGAACGCTTCTACCGGATGGAGACGGCAGGAGGCTGGCAACGGAGTTCGTGAGAGCGGGCGCCAGCGTAATCGTTCTCGAAAACGCGGGGCCCGTACCGCTTCTCGACGTATGGACCCTCGGAGCCTCGGCTGCGAAGGGCAAACCGAGCGACTGGCTCGATGTGCTGGCCGACGTCGCCCACGTAGAGGCAGTTGCACGGGCCGGACGACTGATGGAAGCTCTGCGGCTTGCAGATTCCGTGGAGTCGCTGGCTTCCTTCTCGGCGTCTACGGGCGTGCCATCCTCGCTTGTTCGAATTCAACCGGAGGGTAACAGCGGCGCAGAACTCGATCAGGCACTCGACAAACTAACGAGCGTCGTCGGCATGACCACCGTTTTCTACGACACACCGGGAGGCGAGCGCATCGCTCTCGTCGTAAATGGCGACCGACGCCGACTAATGAGGCTGCTGGAGGACAAGCAGCTCTCCACGACTACCCACGTGTCGGTCGTTGAGTTGAGGGCAGGGGACGACCTCCCCGCATTGATAGGACGAAGCAGGCTCGACCTCCGGCGGCAAGACGAGTCGGTGGAACGACCAAGAGTGCTCGTCGCGGTTGGAGCTGGACACGATAAGGTCTCTGAGACACTACGTTCTGCTCTGCATCGCGCTGATTTCACGCCGGTTTTCTGGGACGCGGCCTTCCGGTTTGATGACCCGCGCGGGAATGGTCACGAGGCTGTGATCCTCGACGCAGGCCTGCCGGGTGACGTCGCATCGATGATTCTCGAATCCGCAATCGCGCAGGATCCGCCCATTCCCGTCGTGGCGGTATCAGACGCCGAAGACGTCGGCGCGGTGAAAGTACTTGTGGACGCCGGCGCCTCCGACTTTCTAATCTGGCCGTTCTCACTGGGCGAAGTGCAAGCGTCCGTCGCGCGAGCAGTTACGGACGGCAGCGAAATGCTCAAGGCAGCAGCAGCGGATCGATTAGCCTCGCAGGCAGTCGAGTCCGAGGCCCCTTGGCCCGAGGCTTCAGAAATCGAATCGGAACCGGTCTTGGAGGAGGTCTCTGAGATCGAACAAGATCCGGAGCCCGCGGAGGCTCTTGAAGCGGAACTGGAGCCCCTCTCGGAAGCCGGCAATGGGTCGGGCTCCAACGTCGCGAGACCGGGCGAATTCGAAGCCGGAGTCATCGCAGACGCGGGTGTCACAGAGGAATTGACGCCCGACGCCGATCCCGCCGGGGAGCGATCTGTGCGGGTCGAAGTCGCCCTGGCCGAGCTGATCGGCCAGCACCTAGCGGCCGGAGAGCCGGTCAACCTCGAGGGATTGGGCGTACTCAGCGTCCGACACGAAACGAGCCGAATCATCCACGACGAAGAGGGAAGAACAATCGTCGAGCCACCGAGGAGGTCTCTGAGTTTCCAACAGGCCAACCCGTCCGACGGAGTAGAGCCGGCTCCGTAAGCCGGCCGCACGCCCCGATCGTAAGTTGAAAAATGTTCGCCCTGTGGTGTTTGTGATATCACGGTGATCCTATTTTCGGCGGGATGGGCACGCTCTACGGCCCAACTTCGAGAAGCAAACCTACGTAGAAGAACGGCACCAACTGATGCAGTCGAGCACCTTCTATCAGACCGGCCTGTTCCTCTTGTCTGGTGATGAGGACTGGGAGGACGAGGTATTCGAAGACGATTTCGAGGCGGACTCTGAAGACGTCTTCGAAGATGAGTGGGGCGGAGAAGAGACCGACGAGGAGTGGGAGGATTCGGACGATCAGTGGAACACGTGATCCCCGGCCGAGATTGACCACCACAGTCAGTTTCACTCCGACATTGTTGCCGTGCGGCGCAAGGCGAGGTAGGCCATCAGCCCAGGCGCGAGACGGAGTGCGTCCTCGTCGATCGTGAATCGGGGCGTATGCACCCGGTGCACGATGCCGGCTTCTGCGTTCCCGGTACCGATTCGGTAGAATACCCCGGGAATTTCCTGGGAGTAGTAGGCGAAATCCTCGCTCGCATACCACGGGTCGAGCTCGACCACGTTTCCCTCTCCCACAAAGGCCGATGCCGCGTCGCGAAACCACGATGTCTCGGCGTGGTCGTTGACCAGGACGGGGTATCCGACTCGAACTTCCACCTCGCATTCGGCGCCGTGGGCCTTCGCCGTCTGAATCGCAATCTCTCGGATCAGATCGTGCGCGCGCTTTCGCCACGACTCATCCATCGTCCTGAGCGTCCCCTCGAGCCGAACCGTTGCCGGAATCACGTTAGTTGCTCCGTCGGCGATAAAACGCCCGATCGAAAGAATCGACGGGATGCCCGGCGGACTTTTCCGGCTGACGATCGTCTGCAGCGCCGTTACGAGCTGCGAGGCAGTGACCACTGCGTCAGCCCTGAGTGAGTGCGGCTCGGCGGCATGTCCCCCCTCCCCAATAACGGTGAAGTACAGCTCATCGGCCGATGCCATGTACGGACCCGAACGGACGCCGATCGTGCCGGCCTCGAGCCTGGGGGTCACATGCTGGCCGAACACGGCGGAGGCTCCATCAAGGCAGCCCTCCTCTATCATGGGTTTTGCGCCCCCGGGGAGCTTCTCTTCACTTGGCTGGAAGAGCAGCCGGATACGGCCGTGAATTTCATCTCGCAGTTCAGAGAGTATCATGGCGGTACCCAATAGGGACGACGTGTGGGCGTCGTGCCCGCAGGCATGCATCTTCCCGGGATTTCGGGAAGCGAAGTCAAACGTATTCTCCTCGTGGATCGGGAGTGCGTCCATGTCGGCGCGCAGGACGATCGTCGGACCCGGGACGTCCCCTTCGATCTCAGCGACCACCCCTGTTTTCGCTACGCCGGTTCTGACGGAAACGGCGGGAAGCCGTCGCAGGGTCTCGGCAACCAGCGCCGACGTTCGCACCTCCTCGTAGGCGAGCTCCGGATCCGAATGAATCTGCCGCCTCAATTTGACGACCGAGTTGAATACTTCGGCGCCAATGGATTTAATGCGATCGATCATCGGTCATATTCAGGATAGGAGCCGGCGCTTATTGAGGTAACCCATCAGTGCCCTGTCATACGATGTGCCCGAGTCGAGCTCCTCGAAATCGATGCGCGCTTCGAGACAGCTGCGACGGAATCGGTCGGCGAAAGCCTGTACGGCTTCCTGGTACTGCTCCCGTATCTGCGCCGGATTGATGGACATC
>DATKEJ010000430.1:0-5808 GCA_035512315.1 Rhodothermales bacterium
CCCTCTACGGGTCCGTACCCCTGATAACGCCGGGGCGATCGATTCCGAGTTCGTTCGCCTCGGCATCGACCACCGCCTGATATGTGTTGAAACACTTCATCCGATTGAATGGACAACCTTCCGCTCGCCCTCGCGGCAACCGCCAACTCATCCCGAGTGAGTTCTTACCAGACCTTATAAATCTCCCGGCTGCCCGAGACATACATCTCGTTCATGTCCTTGAACTTCTCGTTCATCGCCCGATTCTCGGGCGTATCGGCCATCATTTTCTTGGTATTCTCCTCGTAAGCTGCAAGGCTTTCGTGAGTACTTGCTATGATGACACGGTGCCATTGCCCCGTCATGTCTGTCATCACGTAGGTCTCTTTCTGGGTTTCCGCCCACTCCTTAAAAAGCCCTGCCATCTTGCCGGCATTGCCCGGCTTGCAAACGAATATGTCGTGTACGATGATCATGTGTTTGTTATTGGCTTTTGGTTTGACTCAACCTACTCCGTCGGACATTTCCCGAGTACGGCGCAAAGCCGTCAAAGAGGAGCATGACGTTAGAGTCGGATTCCCTGGCGACAATCGCGCACAATTCTCCCCACGACGCCTCCTTTCTCTTCGGACCACCAACCGAATGCAAATCGCTCCCGAACCTCAATGGAGCTCTGAACTCCCGGGTGTACGCTGGAACAGATCCCGATACCGTATCGACCATGTTCGACCGCCGTCGGTAGATCGTTCGATGGTTCGAAGGAGACGGTTCGGTCCCTGTAGGATCCACGCCTGTCGGGACAAGAAAGCATCGGCACCCTCGCCGAACTGTCGCCTGATGTACCAGCCCTCCGGCAGCTTAATGCCGTCCCAGATCTGAAATAAGCCTGGGTCCGCGACCCAGACCAGTCGCCACGTATTCGTTTCGGGATCCCACGAACGTAGCCCGAAGGATCGACTTCGCTCACCATCGATAACGAGGTACCAGTTCTCCAGGAATGAGTTGCCAGGTCCTCGCTGAACCTCGAATGTGGCTAATGAATCGATGCGCTCGCCGTCGACGCGGTGCCACACCCCGGGCCAGTGGTCGTAGTAGTGCACATCGCTTGAGTCGGTAGCCGGGAGTTGCTGCCCGTGAGCATCATCAGCAATCAGACCAATCAAACACGCGACGATGATGTAGAGCGAAAGCTTCATGTTATGGGAGTCTCATACGTCCACACCATCACGAACCCGCCCCCACGCCGCACCGCGAGCCATGATGAACCAGACGCCGGCCGCATAGATCAGGAGATGAAACTCCCAATCCCCGTGAACGACCTCGTTTACAAACCCCGGCAGCAGCACGACGAGAAGCGCCGCGCCACCCCACTGCACAGTGCGCGGAATGAGCAGCAATAGGGCGCCCAGTGCCTCCAGACCCATAACGAAGGCGAGATGCCCGTGCCCGGGTTCGTTGATTTCATGCAGGGCGTGCTGCAAAGAAATAAGACTCATGACGAGCAAGCCCAGCGCAAGCACAGCATGAAAGACTTGAAAGGCACGGCGTGTATTTGGAGTAACCATGATCAATCCTCACGTGGATGGAAACTGAATCGGCATCTCGTTCACCACCACCGCGGCGAACCGTTCAATTACGGTCAAGCACGATACTCCCCGTAACAGAGCTTTCGGAGAATGGATCGGGGACGCAGGTACCAACTGGCCCAGCCGAGAGCGGAATCTCCGTGCATGTCCTTGGCATCGACCCGCGCACCTGCATCCAGAAGCATCTGAATGGTCGCTTCCGTGCCGAAGGCGGCTGCACGGTGCAGAGGCGTTTCCCCTTTGGTTGTGCAATCGCGCATGAATTGATCCGTTGCGACCGACGGCTTCGTCGCGCAATTGGGATCCGCGCCGTGGGCGAGGAGCACTTCGAGCACGGCGTCGTGGGACTGTCGATTGGTCGTGCAAAGGACTGCGTGAAGCGGTGTTTCTCCTGTGTCCATCTGAGGCTTGTTTACGTCCGCACCTTGCTCAATCAAATACTGGCATAGGCGCGAATGTCCATGAAAAGCGGCCGCGTTGAGTCCGTAGAGCTCTCCGAGAGACTCGAGCGACTCTCCTTGTGCCACCAGGAACTTGATGGCGCTCACGTCGCCGTAGTAGGCGCACCACTGTATGAGAGACACTCCGCGTTCATCGGTCGACGTCGCGGCATGTCCTGCCGAGACGTAATCAAACACCAGGTCGGTGCGCCCGTCCGTTATCTGACTGAGGATGTTGTCGCTCATGCTGCGTTGCCCTCTCTGATCATGGCGCGTCGGACGTCAAGAACTCTCGCAAGGCGGGCTCCTGCATGACCACGTGACTGGCGCCGACCACGGCAAAGACGCGCTCGCCACGCGCAACGAAGCTCCTGATCGCGGCTACCATGTACTCGTCGCGCACGCGATTCACCGCGGCCGAGATTTCGTTGAGCCCGAAAAGCTATCGCGACCGCCGCTTCGGCACAAGGCAAAACTTTCGATTTCCTGCGATTACCTCATCACCGTCATCCGCCGCGTCTTTACGAGATCCATGGCTTCCAGTTGATATAGATACACCCCTCTCGACAATCCCGAAGCATCGAAGCTTGACTCGTGTCTGCCTGCTGAAACCATGCCGCCCACGTTTGGGGAATCGAGGTCGGGTCTCGGTCAGACTAGGTAGCACGACGGACGGACGGATGCAAATCAGACGGAAGCCTTCTCGTGCGAGTGATTCGTCCCTAACGCGTCTCCGACTCAAGCCGCCGCGCGAGCCCCTTCCGCGTAGCGAGAACATGCGGCCTGATCGCTCCTGATCGCTACTCCAGCTTCTGCCGCAGGCCGAAGTGCCTCTTCACGCCGATGCTGGCGCCGACGAACGTTGTTGCGCTGTTCGCTTCGAGATCTCCGAGAATGGCCGTGCCGAGCTTCAATCCGATCGGGAGCGCGAGCCGACGGTGAGGTGCAGGGCATCCCCCCTCAAACAATAAGCACACAGCTCGGAACAGGAAGGCGTACCGGCTCCGAAGGTAATTGCCGTGTTCTGGGCGCCCGCCCAGGTGCCGGCCAGGTAGATGTTCCCCTCCGCGTCCGTCTCGATGATCTCCACGATGTCGGTGCCGGGTCCGCCTGCGTCGCGCGCCCAGAGAAGCTGGCCGGACGCATCGTATTTAGCGATCGAGAGGTCGACGCCGCCGGCGCTCGTGAGCGCGACCTCGCCGGACTGTCCGGCGCCCAGCGTCTCCGTACCCTGGAGCGAGCGTGCCACGAAGACGTTGCTCGACCGGTCGACGGCCAGGCCCCAGTTCTGGACGCCCTCATTGATGAGCACCTCGAGCTGCTGGGCTTTCAGTGAAATGGCCGCCACCAGCGGCAGCACCAGGGCGATGAGCCACGGCGCCAGGCGCCGCTGAGTGTTGTAGACGAGTCGCATACCGCATCCCTCAGGTTTCAAAACGGAAAAAAACCAACCGCTTTGAGGGTACAGTGCGGCAGAGCGGTGCTCCATCCCCGGATGCGGGTATATTCGGGCGATACTTGTGGCCGTTTCGTACCTCCGCCCGAGCAATGTAAGGCCGATCCTCGAATCCATCCGCCTCTCGAGGAACCGCGCCTCATACCGTGGCTTTCAGATCGTGCCATTCGCAAAACGTCGCTCCTGCGCTAGGTTCGAGGATGGGGCACGATCAAAAAAAGCCAATCGATTTGATGTCTTCCGTACGGCCGATCGTTTCCGATTTCCGTCCGCCGCCCCTCCTCCGAAGCGGGCACGTGCAAACTATCTATGCAGGAGTATTTCGCGTCGTTCGGGACGTCCAATATCAGCGCGAACGGATTGAGACGCCTGACGGCGATTTTCTGGATCTGGATTGGTCACGGGAATCGAACGACCTTCGGCGCGTAGCGGTCCTCTCCCACGGACTCGAGGGAAGTTCATCGAGCCCGTACGTGCTGGGAATGACGCGGGCGCTGAACCGTCGGGGATGGGACGTGCTGGCATGGAATTTTCGCGGATGTAGCGGCGAGATGAACCGGCTCGCTCGATCCTACCACAGCGGTGCCACCGAGGATCTCGACCTGGTCGTCCATCATGCCCTCGAGAAATACGAGGAGGTAGCGCTGGTCGGGTTCAGCCTTGGCGGGAATTTGACGCTGAAATTTCTCGGCGAGAGGGATGTGGACCCCCGAGTCGCGGCCGCAGCCGTGATCTCGGTGCCCTGCGACCTGGCGGCGTGCTCGGAGAAGCTCGCCCGCCCGGAAAACCTGCTCTATATGCAACGATTCCTGTCGTCGCTGCGGATCAAAGTGCGAGCGAAGGCGCGCATCCACCGTCTCGATACGACGGACATTCACCGGATACGAACCTTTCGTCAGTTCGACGATCGGTTCACGGCGCTGCTGCACGGATTTCTCGACGCGGAAGATTACTGGCGGCGGTGCAGTTGCAAGGCCTTCCTTTCGCACGTGCGGACTCCCACTCTTCTCGTCAGTGCCGAGGACGATCCGTTTCTCGCCGCGTCATGCTATCCGCTTGAGGAGGCGAACGCAAATCCTAACCTGCGGCTTCTCGTGACGAAGCACGGCGGCCACGTCGGATTTGTCGATAGAGGACGCGAGACGTGGCCGGAGCGGATCGCGGCAGGATTCTTCGACGAACATGCCCCCGCCGTGCGAACTATTCCGAGAAGTCGGAAAAGTCGAGAACGCCGCGCTGACTGAACCGCAATGGGGCCGGCGACAGGGATTAGTCGGTTAGTCGGTTACGGCGCGGAGGATCCGCCCAAGAGTCGCACGGAAGGGAAGTCGCGCCTGGCCGTCGAGGATGTTCCACTGATTGAAGACGACGATCAGGTCGTCCTCCGGAACGGCCAGCGGAAACTGACCTCCGAAGCCCGAGCCCGCCCAGACAAGCCGCGAAGGGTCGGTCGGATTCGGATAGAGCCACCACTTCAGCCCGTAGTGCGTGCCGGCATTGACCGCGACGGCCGGCGTCACGGACTCACGGACCCATTCGGGGCTCACGATCGGCTGCCCCTCCCACTCCCCGTCGCGCAGGAACAGGTACCAGAGCTTAGCCAGGTCCTCCGAAGCAAGATAGAGCCCGCCTTCGGTGTCGACGATTCCCTTGGGTGTGCGCTTCCAGTACCAGTCATCGATCCCCAGCGGCCCAAATAGATACCGCGCGGCGTACTCCTCGACGTCCGTTCCCGTCGCTTGATGAAAGACGTGCGCGAGGAGCTGGCTTGCGCCACTGCTGTAGTTGAAGCGCGTCCCCGGCTCCTCCATCATGGGTCGATCGATCGTGAACCTGACCCAGTCGTAGCCTCCCTCCAACCCATTGGCCGTGTTCTCCGGGTCCGAATAGGGCCGGGCCTCATCCCAATCGAGACCGGACGTCATCGTCAGGAGATGCCGGATCGTCATGCGCCGCTTGCGTTCGTCGACGTTTACGACGGTGTCGGCGTCGAAGAAGGAGAGCACCGGTGTGTCGATCGACGGGAAGTCGCCGCGGTTCATCGCCGCACCGATCACCATCGAAGTGATCGTTTTGGTCACGGACTGCAGCGTGTGGAGGTTGCCCCGCCGGTAGTACGGATGCCACCAGGGGCTGTAGTAGTTGTACGGACCCGTCCGATGATGAAACAACATATCGTTGGAGATTCGCGCGGAGTCCCCGTAGGCGCGGTCGTAGTCGTTCCGATAGCGCCGATCGTAGGCCAAGCGTCCGTTTCGGATGACGAGGAACCGATCGACGTAGCCGTAGCGGCCTTCTCTTATTTCAGCGTCGATGCTGTCGAGGACGGTGCCGTCGATGCCGACCT
>DATKEJ010000431.1:0-9929 GCA_035512315.1 Rhodothermales bacterium
CCCGCCTGCGCGGGGGCAGGCAGGCATGTCCGTGGGCATCCGCCAGACTTGCCCTTGAAGAACGAAAGGGGCGGCCGGTTCCGACATGTGTCGGCGCCGGTCCGCCCCTTCTCATTCACTGGACAATGGACACTCACTGGAACCCCCGTCGGTAGACGTGCCTCACCTGGCGTTCGGCATGCCCCTACGGCCCTCGTAACCCCCCGTCGCCGGCCTCAGGACACCGGACGTTTAAACACAGTCTTTCCTTGATCCAGATCTCTGAACCCACCAACGTCTGGTCGCCCTTCTGCGAACGCATCCTGGGCTTCCTTCGGGCCGATACGGTCCGGCTGGTACTTGATGGACAGCACGTCACCGGTTTCCGGAGTCCTGACTCCCCGGCACTGTGGATTCGTGACCACTCCGACATCCTGCGAGGCGGGGTGTTCATGTGGTCTGACGTGCAGAGCGCGGTCGACGCCTTTGCATCCACTCAGGCGGCCAACGGCAGGCTGTTTGATTTTGTCAATCAGACGCCTCTCGGGCTGCCCGGAGATCGCGAGAATTGGGAGCGCTGGGTCCGCGTGCCCGTCGAGGCCGACGTCGAGTACCGTTTCGTGAACGCCGCCTGGCTGGCCTGGCAGGCATCAGGAGACGACGAGTGGATCGAGCATCTGCTCCCCAATCTAGAGATGGCGCTTCGCTACACCACGACGCACCCCTGGCGGTGGCACAAGGAACTCGGGTTGGTAAAGCGCGCGCTTACCATCGACACCTGGGATTTCGATTACACTGCCGGGCGCAGCCCGTGGCTCAATTTCCAGATCACCGACGACACGTTCTGGGGCATTACCCACGGCGATAATTCGGGTCTGTTTGAGGCGGCAAAACGGTTGGCGTCGCTGTACAACCACCTGGGCTACGACGACAAGGCAAACCACTGGCGAGCCTTCGCCGAGGGGCTGCGAGCCCGAGCGAATGAACTGTTGTTCAACGGCCGCTTCTATCGCCACTTTCACAAGCTCGTGCCAGTCAGGATTGAAGGCGTCGATGAGGAAGAGCAGCTAAGCCTGTCAAACCCCATGGCCATCAATCGTGGTCTGACGACCCCCGACATCGCCCGCGCCGTTCTCGACGAGTACTACAGACGACGTCGTGAGGACGATTCCTTTGCGGAGTGGTATTCGATCAGCCCGCCTTACCCCGACGGCATTTTCGGCGACGATAAGTTGGTGGGCGGTGCCTATGTCAATGGTGGCGTCATGCCACTCGTCGGAGGTGAACTCGCGTTGGCGGCGTTCGAGCACGGCCGCGAGCTTTACGGACTGGAAATTCTGGACCAGTATCGGACCATGATCGAGGAGACCGGACAGACCTTTCTATGGTATTTCCCTGACGGCCGCCCGTCGAGCCTCGAAACGAGCACCAGTCCAGATGCAGTGCCCACCGACGGCTGGGGATCATCGGCGATGCTGAATGCCTTCATCGGAGGCCTGTCAGGCATTCGAGACAATATGAGTGGGTTCGGCGTCGTCCACTGCGCGCCCCGCTGGACCTGCACCGGTCAAACGAAGGCCGCCGTAAAAGTCGCCTACGAAACGAGCAAGGCCTCGTTCGGGTATACCTGGTCACACGACGTAGAGGCCCGAATCATGAAGCTCGAGATCGAGGCCGATTTGGCACGGGTTCATCTGCACATGATGCTCCCGTCCGATGCGCTCGCGACCCGAATGATGTGGGCCGGTGAGGAGCGCGGCTTTTCGAACAAGGTGGTCGATCGGTCCAGGTACGTGGACGCACAGGGCCCTGTTCAGGGGAAGGCGGTGATTGTTGTTGACTATGTGGATGGGTAGGGGAAATCAGAAATCAGAAATCAGAGAGCAGAACCGAGCTTGAGGAACCTTTGAGTTTTCAGCGACAGACACAGATTACGAGGCGTCACTTTTTCCAGAAGACGGGCAAGGGCACTCTGGGTCTAGGTCTCCTTGGCTTCGGTTCAGCCTGTGAGCGGGAGCCTTGGCCTCCGGCGGACGGTCTCGATGGAGATACGTTCTGGAGAGTTGTCAGATCTCAGTTCCCGCTGACGCGCGAGAGGACGTATCTCAACACAGGAGGTCTCGGCCCAGCCCCGTATCCCGTCTTGGATAAGGTTCAGAGAACGATCCTGGAACGACAGTTCGAGTCGGAGCACGGGCATGACCTCATTGAGGATGCCCGCACCGCAGTCGCCCGATTCGCCGGCGCCGATACGTCCGAGATCGCTTTCATGCGTAACGCGACCGAAGCCAACGCAACCGTCGCGTCGGGCCTGGATTTGCGAGCCGGTGACGAAGTCATCTTCGAATCGCATGCGCACCCGGGCGGTCTGATCCCATGGATGAACCGCCAGCACGTGCAGGGTATCAGGGTGAAGATCTTCGATCCCGACCACGAATCAGCCGAAGGGAACCTCAACCGAATCTCGGACCTCATTACCGACAGAACACGCGTCATACAGGTCAGCCATGTCACTGCGCCTACCGGACTTCGCTTTCCGGTCGAAGAAATCGCGCAGCTCGCCAGAGACAAGGGCGTTTGGTTTCACATCGACGGGGCCCAGTCTGCGGGGATGTTTCCCGTGGATCTGCATGCCATCGGCTGCGATTCGTACGGAACGAGCTGCCACAAATGGATGCTGGCGCCGCACGGAACAGGCTTCCTTTACATAAAGCAGGAGCGACTCGACGAGGTGACGCCCACCGACGTCGGAGCCTACTCAACCGACGTATATGAGCTCCCGGACGTATTCGAGTACACACCGACAGCCAGGCGATACGAACCCGGTACGCGCGATGCGGCTTCCATTCTCGGCATAGGCTCGGCGATCGATTTCCTGAACGAAATCGGGATGAATCGCGTTACGGACCGAGGGCACGGAATGGCCGCATACCTTCAGTCCAAGCTCCGCGAGATACCAGGTGTGACGGTGCTGACGCCAAGCGCGCCGGGACTGTCCGGCGCAATGACGACCTTCAAAACCGATGCCGTGCCTTACGACGACCTCAATCTCATACTCTCGGATGACTACGGTCTGCGCTGCCGAGTGGTAACCGAGAGGGGACTGGATGCTCTTCGCGTCTCGACCCACATTTTCAACTTCCCAGAGGACTGCGACCGGGTCGTCGAGGGAGTCGCGGTCGCTCACGGTCGATAGACCTTGAACTCCGTGCAAATCCGACATTCCCGAGGTCGGATCGATAGCGGGCCAAGGGTTGCATGCGTACCTTGCCTCCCCCAGTCTCCCGCCTTGGAGCGGTGACTATGAAGTAACCGACCCGGAAGGGTAAAACGACCGGAGAAGAAGCATGAGGCCGCTCGCCATCGGCGTGGTAACCGACGAGATATCGAGAAATCTGGAAGAGTCGCTGGCGTACTGCCGTGAGTGGGAGCTTCAAATGCTGGAGCTGCGCGAAGGATCGACCGCCAGGTTTCCAGCCTTCACGCGGGATGAATTGCGGCTCGTCGAAGAAGTGTGTTCTCTCGGATCAAGAATTACAGCGGTTTCCCCAGGCATTTTGAAAACACACGCTGACGATTCGTCGCGCATTCGCGATGAGCTCGAAAACGTGCTGCCGCGGTCGATCGATCTCGCCCTCCGCTTCCGGTGCCCACTGATCATCGTTTTCGGCTTTGAGCGCTACGACGGCGAGCCCGACTCGAATCGGAAACTGGCCATGAAAGCGTTCGAGCAGGCCGCCGACAAGGCCGCAGCGGAAGGACTCACCATCGTCATCGAGAACGAGCCCAACTTCTGGGTGGATAGACCCGTTGACGAGGCTGCCATGCTAGCTGAGATCGGGCACCCGAACCTCAAAGCGAACTGGGATCCCGCAAACTCGCACTGGGGCGGCTACCTCCCTGATCGGGCCGGCTTCGAAGCACTCGCGCCGTACATCGCCAACGTGCACGTGAAAGATTTCACACCCGATGACCCGAAAGTCCCATGGCGCCCAGTCGGACAAGGGAAGACGCCTTGGGCAGACTACCTGGAATGGATTTCGGTAGACACGGAGTTGGAACACGTAACGATCGAAACACACGCGCTGCCACTGGTGGAAAACACCGGGGACAGCCTAATCGCCTTGAGGCGGATGTTGGGTACGAAACGAGAAACGCTAAACGAGAAACGCTAAACGCCCCAACGGGCGTCGTCGTGTGCCTGACCACCGTACCTGGATTCCGGCATCCGCCGGAATGACGGTTCTTGAAAGGACTAAGCGCACGACTGACCCATACGAGACCTATATATGCCCAATAGCACAGACTCGGATCGATCTCGGACCTCGGACTTCGGACCTCGGACCTTCCAGATCGCCATCGTCGGGCTCGGCGGCCACGGAGGGTCCATCCAGCGTTCCGCGGAGGCCTGCGACGCTATTGAAGTCGCCGTCGTGTGCGACACGAACCAGGAAGAGGTAGAGAAGTCCGTAAAGCGCTTTAACTGCGAAGGCGTGACCGAATACCGAGACGTTCTGAACTTCGACGGGTTGGACGCCGTTGTCCTCGTGACGCCGAATCATCTGCACCTCGAACAGACGCTTGCGGCGTTCGATCGCGGCTTGAACGTATTCGTGGAGAAGCCGATCGCCAACAACGTCGACGACGGCATGACGATGCTTCGGGCCGCCCGTGAAGTGGGGGTCAAGTTCGTCGTTGGGCACAATATGCGGTATAGCCGTGCCTACTGGCGCATGCGCGAACTCGTATCCGAAGGCAAATTGGGTGACATCATCTCGACCGAAATCCATTTCTCGGCCGACAACACCCGGTGGATGCCCAAGTCGGTCTGGAGACTCAGACCCGATCTCTGCCCGCTGCTTCCAGTCATGCAGCTCGGCATCCACGGGATCGACCTCGTTCAATCGATGATCGGACCGGTCGAGGAGGTTTCAGCGATAGGAGGATCGTACACGACTGAGCCGGGCGTGATCGACGGCCTCGTCGCTGCCGTTCGTTATGCGAATGGGCGACTTGGAACGATCGTATCCAACTACTGCACACAGGTCGCGTTTGATTTCCGGTTATCGGGCACGGAGGGGACGATCTTCTCGACCCCCCATCGCGGCTGGTTCCGCAAGTCGACCGACACGACGAGCCAGTGCGAAGGCCCGAAGGAGCGATTTGATTTCCGGGCTTACGACGGTGAGAGTTATTTGCTGCAGATGGAGGCGTTCGCCGAGGTCCTTGCCGGCAGCCGGTTCTCCGGCGCAAGCGTAGAGGATGCGATCAGTGCCCTCGCAGTCGTCGAGGCGCTGCACCAGTCGGTCGAGGGTGGGCGCCCCGTCCGCGTCGTGCCGATTCGCGAACTGGTTTAGCGATCGACGTCAGACAAGCATGGCAAGATATCATCTGATTCCGCACTCGCACTGGGATCGCGAGTGGTACCTGACGTTCGACGAGTTCCGGGCGATGCTCGTGCATATGATCGACGATCTGCTCGAGATCATCGATCGGGACCCGAACTACCGCAGTTTTCTTCTCGACGGCCAGACGTCGGTCGTCGACGACTACCTCGAAGTGAGGCCCGATCGAAGGGACAGGCTCGCGACCCTCGTGCGTGAAGGACGACTGTTCGTCGGTCCGTGGTACGTCCTTCCCGACTCTTTTCTTGTGAGCGGAGAATCATTGATCCGCAATCTACTGATAGGGAGATCAACCGCTGAGTCGCTCGGAGGGTCTGATTTCACCGGATACATTCCGGATTCGTTCGGCCACACCGCTCAGATCCCCCAGTTGCTCAGGGGTTTCGGGATCGACACGGCCGTCGCGTGGAGGGGTTTTGGAGGAGAGCCCGGCCAGGAGCCCTCCGAATACCGCTGGATGTCGCCCGACGGCAGCTGGGTGCTTATGGAGCACTTGCACGCCGGCGGTTACAGCGAGGCGTACTTCCCGGAGACCGGCGAGGCCGACGTACTGAGCCGATTCGACGCCGTACGCAAGAAGGTCGACTACCGGGCGTCGACACCGGCCCGCCTGCTCCTTTCCGGCGGCGACCATCACTGGCCTACTGCCAGTTTGCCGGAGGTCATCGAGACTTTGAACGAGTACCTCGGGCCTGATTCCGAGGCCGTCCATTCGAACCTTCCGGCGTTCTTCGCAGATCTGAAGAGCTCGCTTGATTTCGATGAGCTTCCTGTGGTCGAAGGCGAAATGCGTTTCGGATATCGCTGGGCATACAACGTTACGGGCGGCGTCTACTCGGCCAGGATGTATATCAAACAGGCGAACGCCCGCTGCCAGAGGTTGCTCGAGAGAGTGCTCGAGCCGATGAATGCCCTCGCCGTGATTCGAGGGGGAGAGTCCCAGCACGCCCTCCTGCGTCAGGCCTGGAAGACGCTGCTTCAGAACCATCCGCACGATTCGATCTGCGGCTGCTCGATCGATCCGGTCCATCGCGAGATGATGACGCGGTTCCAGAAAGTCGAGAACCTGGGTCGCGCGTTCCAGCGTTTCGGATGGCTCGCGCTGGCAGACGACCCGGAAGGGATTTCGGCGGACGACAAGACGATTGTGGTTTTCAATACGACGTCCGTCCCTCGGGACGACATGGTGGAATGCGATGTCGACTTCTACAAGCAGGACGTCGTCGTGGGTCTGAATCCGGACGTGGTGGTCGCGCCTGCAAAGCCGCCCGTCGAGGGTTTCCGGATCGAAGACGCGGAAGGGAATACGGTGCCTTTCGAGGTGCTGTCGAGATCGGACCACTACTCAATATCCCACACACGCTACAACTACCCGTCTCAGTTTCTCTCCGAACGATTTCGCGTTCGGTTGCAGGCTCGCGATGTACCGCCGCTCGGATTCAAGGCACTGCGGATCGTTCGTCAGGACGGGCTCCAGGAATCGCCTGAGTCCACGCTGCAGGTCGGCGGCCATCACATCCAGAATGAGTTCTTGCGTGTGGCCTGTGACGAGCACGGCCACGTTACGGTGACGGAGCTCGCCACGGGTGCTTCGTTTGGTCCGCTCGCCGTGCTCGAGGACGGCGGAGACGCGGGCGACGAGTACAACTATTCTCCACCGCGACACGACGCAATCTTGCGTTCAGACGGTCGTCCGCACCGAGTCGAGACTCGCCGTTCCGCCTTGTCGGCCGAATTGCACGTGTCGGGCGCATTCGACGTCCCGGAGCGATTCGTCGAGGATGGCCACGGGCGGTCTGACGAGATGGTGCTACTTCCGTTCAAGACCACAGTCACGCTGTATCCGGGAAGCCGTCTGGTCCGGTTCCGCACGGAGCTCGACAACCAGGCACGAGATCACAGGCTTCGCATGCTCTTTGACACGGGGTGCGTCACGAATACCCACTTCGCCGAGAATGCTTTCGCTGTGGTAAAGCGGGAGCAGAAACAATACGACGCGAAGGACTTCTCCATCGAAGTCCCAGCGGCCGTATCGTCGATGCAAAGGTTTGTTAATGTTGAGGATGTAGGAAGGGCGGCGACCGTCATCGCAGACGGATTACCTGAGTACGAGCTCGTCTACAACTCGGGCGGAGTTGTAGCACTTACCCTGCTTCGCTGCATCGGCAATTTGTCGCGAAATGACCTGATCCTCAGGCCTGGGGGTAAGTCGGGATGGCACAACGAGACCCCGGATGCCCAGTGCCTCGGGACGCACGTATTTGAGTATGCGTTCCTTCCGCACAGGGGACCGTGGGAAGACGACGCCGCTGAGATCCTGACGGAAGCCGCAAGGTTTACCGAGCCGTTGCTCGTGAAGATGCTCAAGGCGGACGACCTGTCGCTCGACGGAGTCTTCCTCGCGGGGATTACTCCGGCCGCCCTGACCATCTCGGCGGCCAAAGAGGCGGAGGATGGGAGCGGAATCGTCATTCGCGTATCCAACCCGACGTCGCTAACCGTTGAAGGAGAGTTGAAACTCGGCTGGAAGCCCGAAGCCGGTTTTGCGGCACGGATCGACGAAACCCTCCTGGGATCGATTGAACTGTCGAATCATACGGTCGTTAAGGACAGTTGGGGCCCGTTTGAGATTAAGACGTTCGTGTTTCGGTAGATGAGTAAAACATGACGAGCACGTCCGTGCAGGCGGTGCAAGGGTAACCTCCCCTGGCTTTCGCTCCGCCCGACGGTCCCTGGTTGCGTCCAGATCCACCGGTCGTCGCTCCAGCCGCCCCCTCCAGCGGGGGACCATGTCCCTAGGCGGTGGTCACCCTCCCGAGAGCCTACACGGCGTAGCGTGCCGGAGCGCAAGTTGAGGGCGGGCGCAGCCGGGGGAGGTCGCTTCGGGAGGTAGTTGCCACCACAGCCGTTTGCTGAAAACGCTAAACGAGAAACGATAAACGCTAAACGCCCCTGCGGCTGCTGCGATGTCGCCAGAAAGACGGGAAGTGCTACGGGTCATCCCAGACCTGATCCGGGATTGAGGGTGACGGAATCCTGGATTCCGGCTTTCGCCGGAATGACGGACCCTTAAATTCGGCTATTCAACCAAACATTCATCTGCGGAGGTGCGGCACAAAACGGTGCGGTCAATAGTTTGTTAACCTTCATTGTAATGGTTCCACCAGCTTCAGTCGGTCGACCCGACACCATAGAAACACGTTGAAATAGAAAATGAGCACTCTCGATTATGTAGGTGAGTATCCCGTGTCGGATGATAAAGTGACGTTCTTCCGTGAGAACGGATACGTACGGTTTGACAACGTCTTGTCGACGGAGGAAGTGGAGGCGCTGCGTACGGTGCTCGCTGATGCGATGGATCATCGGCAGGGTTTCGTACGCGATCTGGCAAAGAAGGGCGACTCGGATGAAGCCGACAAGATCCTTCAAATGGTCAATCTCTGGGAGCACTTTGACGAGATAAAGGCCTATTCGAGGAGCACTCGGTTGGCAGGGATGGCGCGCAAACTTACCGGCAGCCCCACAGTCCGTCTGTTCCATGATCAGGCATTAGTCAAGAAGCCCGGGCCCAGCGCGGCGTCGCCTTGGCATCAGGACCAGCCGTACTGGCCGTCCAAGGAGCCGGGAATGATCTCGTGTTGGATGGCGCTCGACAACGTAACGGTCGAAAAGGGGTGCATGCAGTTTATCCCGGGCTCCCACAAGTGGGGAGAGTTCACTCCGATGTCGTTCACAGGTGAGGGACCGACGGTCGATGAGCTCCTTTCCGACGAGCAGAAGGCAAGGTGGCATCCGACCGCTGTGGAGCTGAAGGCCGGAGACTGCACGTGGCACCACGGCCTGACGTGGCACTACACCAATCCCAACACGACGAACGAAATTCGCCGCGCGCTCGTAACGATTTACATCCCCGAGGGAATCAACTACGCCGCTGAGGAGAAGATGGAGCACGTGCTCACGCCAACGATCACGAGCAGGAAGGGCGAGCCGCTGCGCGGCACCGCCTTCCCCGTTCTGGGATAAGATGATCGATCTCTCCGATCCTCCGTCCGTCGCCGACATAAATCGAAAGGCCGGCCGCTTCTGGGAGCTCTCCGCGAACAAGATCCTCGCAATCGACCGCGAGTTCGATCATTCGACCGGTGCGCCGGTCTATACCGTGGACGGCAAGTACGCCCTTCGCGGGTGGACCGAGTGGACCCACGGCTTCGAGATCGGATCGGCGATCCTCCAATTCGACGCCACCGGAGATCGGGCATTCCTCGATCTCGGCAGGGAGCGAACGATAGACGAGATGGCCTCGCACGTGACGAACACCGGCGTGCACGATCACGGCTTCAACAATGTGAGCACGTACGGAGCGCTCCTCAGGCTCATGAATGAGGGCGGGATCGAGGAGAACCGCTGGGAGAGGGCCTTCTACGAACTGGCCCTCAAAGCGTCAGGCGCCGTCCAGGCCGCGAGATGGACGGAGATTTCGGCTGCTGAGGGATATGTACATTCGTTCAACGGCCCGCATTCTCTGTTCTCCGACACGATCCGGTC
>DATKEJ010000432.1:0-3637 GCA_035512315.1 Rhodothermales bacterium
GCCCCGTTCGCAGGTCGATTCCGGGCTCCCATCCAAGCACTTGGCGGAGCTTTGTATTGTCGCTGTTTCGCCCGCGGACGCCCTGAGGTTTCGTCAGGTCGTGGCGCCGCGCGAGCTTCTTGCCGGCGATGGCGCAGATGATGTCAACGAGCTCGTTGACCGTGACCATTTCATCGGTGCCGAGATTGAGCGGCTCGTGATGATTCGACTGCATCAGCCGGTAAATGCCCTCCGTGCAGTCGTCGATGCACATGAACGAGCGGGTCTGAAGCCCGTCGCCCCATATCTCGATCTCGCCACCGTCAGGCGTTAGCGCGACTTTGCGCGAAATGGCGGCCGGCGCCTTCTCTTTGCCACCCTCGTACGTTCCCAAAGGGCCGTAGACATTATGGAATCTGACGACGCGCGTTTCGAGGCCGTAATCCTGGTGGAAGTACTGGCAAAGCTTCTCCATGTAAAGCTTCTCCCATCCGTACCCCTCCTCCGGATCGGCCGGATACGCATCGTCCTCCTTCAGCGGCGTGACGTCGGCATCCTTCTGGAGATGCTGCGGATAGATGCAGGCCGACGATGAAAACAGGAACCGAGCGACCCCGTTCACGCGCGCCGCTTCCAGCATGTGCACGTTGATCATCGTGTCGTTGCGCGCAATGTCGGCATGGAAGGCCGTGATGTAGCCGATCCCGCCCATGTCGGCGGCCAGATGGTAGACGTGCTCGATATCCTTCGTCGCCGTAAGGCAGTTATCCGCCTTGCGGAGATCCAGAAGGAGGAACTCGTCGGCCGCCGTCGCTTCGTACTCGGGTGCCTTTATGTCGACGGCGCGAACCCAGTACCCGCGATCCTTCAGGTACTTGACGAGATGATGTCCGATGAATCCACCCGCACCGGTGACGAGAACGCGGGTTGTTTGTTGTGAAGCCACAGTCTGAATGCCATTCGGTTTAAGTCAGTGCCGACTCGAGCAGATGTTCGAATCGGGACGTGATTTGTTCAATGTCAAACGTCCTTTCCGCATAAGCCCGGGCCGCGGCGCCCATTCGCTCGCGCGCATCTGCGTCTCGTAACAGACGGGAAGCGGCGTCGAGGAATGCATCCGTGTCGGTCGGCGGTACCACGATCCCGCATCCGTTTCGTTCCACTATCCTGGCTGCGAGGTTGCCGGCAGGCACGGCCAGCAGAACCGGCCTTGCCGCACAAAGATAGGTCAACACTTTCGAAGGCACAGAGAAGACGTCGGCCTCGGGCTCCAGCACGGCAACGAGGACGTCGGCGGACGCCAGCACCTCCGCCATCCGATCGAAAGGTTGGAATCCAAGTATTCGCAAATTCGGTACTATCATCTCGTCCTTTCGATCGATCAGCCAGTCGGCTCCTCGTCCCTGGGACACGACCACCACAGAGGCATCCGGGCGACTCAATGCCAGTTGGAGAAGGAGGTCAGGATTGTGTTTCAGTCCAAGCGTCCCCGTATAGACGAACCGGAAGCCCTCTGGGAGATTGTTCTCCAACGACCACCGGTTATCCCTCTCGAGCAGCGGCACCTCGTCGAGCGGCGCCCAGTTCTCGATGACCTCGATTCCCTCCGTACCGACCCCCCAGTCTGCGAGCGTAGGCACGAAATCCTCTGAGATGACGACGACGGCATCGCTTCGACGCAGAATCGACCGCTCCATTCGCAGATAGTGCTCCCCCACCAAGGAGCCGGCGCCATGCCACCTGTGATTCAGCAGACGATGCGTCGCCAACCCGATCAGATCCTGCGCCCAGTGGACGAAACCTATACCCCGTCTCCGGCTGGCCTTCAGCGCTTTCTTCTGGGCGTCGAGGGGTGTATTCCCAGACAGCACGACGTCAGGCCGGAAACCCGCGATCGCATCTCCCAGGATATCACCGTACTCGTTTTCCTGTCGCCAGCGCTTTGGAAACCGGTATTTTTCGAGCATCTCTGCGAGGTATAGCGGCTTAATGGTGAGCGACTTTGGGTCGCCCTCCATACTCGACAGTGCGCCGGTCGGCGTCGTCGCGAGCGAGGCGCAATATGCATGGCACACCTCGTGTCCTCGATTCGCCAGCGCTCGAGAGAGCTGCACCTGAAACGGGTGACCGGCGAAATCATGAACCATGATCCGCAGGCGTCTGGACGAGCCCTCTTTTCGATCCATTCCCGTTGTACCTCCGATGTGCTTGTTGCCTTTCAATGACTTATCGTCTGAAATTATATATGTTGGAGGCAATTACGCTCGAGGGACTAATGCGGAGCAACCTGTTACTCGCGTGTATCCTTACCGTTGCATGTCATGTCGTGACGGCTCAGGGCACGCTCACGCGCAGCAATGTCGAATCGTGGGAGCCCGAGTGGCGATTCGCGAGGGGAGACAATGCAGCCTGGTCAGATCCTGATTTCGACGACGGCGTGTGGGAGGCCCTCGGCCGACCCCTTCTCGATCCAGGCGTGGTAGACACGGCAAGCTGGAGAGGAATCGGCTGGTTCAGGACAACCTTCGTCACCGACTCATCGCTGGCCGGCGTACCGCTGGGGTATCAGATCTCGCTCGTCGGCGCCGCCGAGATGTACCTCGACGGAATCCTCTTCGCCTCGTTTGGGCGGCCCTCGTCAAGCGCCGCGAACGAACGCGCCCTGCGAATGGGACCGAGCAATCCTGCGATCGGCCTCCTGCCTGCCCTCGCTGCCGGCCGACACAATATGGCGGTACGCACCTCGAACGTCACCCTCTCCGCTGAGGGCGAAACACAGTTCGGTTTCAACCTCTCATTCGACGAACCGACCGCACTCGCGGAGAAAATCGCTGACCAATCCCGCGCGCTGGCGGCAAAGAGGTTCTTCCTGACCGGCATCGCCTTCGTTCTCGCACTCATCTTTCTTCTCCTCTTTGCCTTCCAGCCGAAGCAGACCAACAATTTGCTCTTCGGAGGTCTGTCGGCGCTCGTAGGCTTCGTCGTCTTCGCCGATCTCCACAGCCGCATCGTCACCGACCCCTCGAGATACCTCGACTGGCGCCGGTATATGGAACTCGCGGCGATCGCAGGCTGGATAACAGCGGTGAGATTGGTGAGGGTCTCATTCTTCAAAGAGTCCTGGCGACTGTTTTACCCCCTTCTGGCGCTGGGCGGCCTGGTCGCACTGCATGTTTACTTTGACCCCATTGGCGGATTCTGGTCGCTCACCGTCTTCAGCGTCGTCGCGACCGCCGAATTGCTCCGTCGCGTGGGACTCGCAGTGTTTCTCAGTCGCCCGGGGTCAACGACGGTCGCAGTTGGAGCCGCTCTATTCTTGATCGGCGCTGTGCATGACTACCTGTCAGGCCTCGGCTGGATCGATCCGGTGCTGGGTTTCACAGATCTCGTCCATTTCGGGATGGTAGGTTTCCTGGTATCCTTTGCACTCTTTCTGGGGACTGAGTTCGTGCGCGCCAACCGGTCGCTCGAGCATCGAGTCGCTCAGATTGCCCAGGAGGCCGAAAAGGTCATCCAGGATGAAAAGGTCAACCAGGGGTTTCGCATCGAACGCATCCAGGCGGAATTCGACAACCGGCGAAAAGAGCTCGAGCAGGCCAAGATGCGGGAGGTCGACGAGATCCGAAGGTCGCTCACCGTTGCGAACGAACGGCTCAAG
>DATKEJ010000433.1:0-7047 GCA_035512315.1 Rhodothermales bacterium
GTATAAAAAGGACGGAGAACGGCTCGTCGGCGCCCCGGCCAAGCGCCAGGCAATCACCAATCCGACCAATACCGTGGCGTCCATCAAGCGATTCATGGGTCGCCGGTACGACGAGGTCGGCAGTGAGCTCAAGACGATCCCTTACGAGGTCGTCAAGGGCGACAACGACACGGCGCGCGTCAAGCTGCAGGATCGCCTCTACACGCCGCAGGAAATCTCTGCCATGATCCTGCAAAAATTGAAGCAGACAGCCGAGGATTATCTCGGTGAGAAGGTGACCGACGCCGTGATCACGGTACCGGCTTACTTCAACGACGCGCAGCGCCAGGCGACAAAGGAGGCGGGTGAGATTGCGGGCCTGAAAGTCCAGAGAATCATCAACGAGCCTACGGCAGCCTCCCTCGCGTACGGCCTGGAGAAAAAGAACGATGAGAAGATCGCCGTATTCGACCTAGGCGGGGGCACCTACGACATCTCGATCCTCGAGCTGGGCGACGGCGTGTTCGAAGTCAAGAGCACGAACGGTGACACCCACCTCGGCGGCGACGACTTCGACCAAAAGCTGATCGACTTCCTCGCCGATACGTTCAAGAAAGAGGAAGGAATCGACCTGCGAAAGGACGCCATGGCGCTTCAGCGACTGAAGGAAGCGGCCGAGAAGGCAAAGGTCGAGCTCTCGAGCACGACCCAGACCACGGTCAACCTGCCGTTCATCACGGCGACCGGGGACGGTCCGAAGCACATGAACATCGACCTGACGCGGGCACAGTTCGAGAAGCTGGTCGCCGATCTTATCGATCGGACGATCCCGCCGATGGAGAAAGCACTGAAGGACGCCGGATTCACGAAGGCTGACATCGACGACGTCATCCTCGTCGGCGGATCGACCCGAATCCCCAAAGTCCAGGAAGTAGTCGAGACCTTCTTCGGCAAGAAGCCGAACCGATCGGTCAACCCGGACGAAGTCGTGGCGGTTGGCGCGGCCATCCAGGGCGGCGTTTTGTCGGGAGACGTGCAGGACGTACTGCTCCTCGACGTCACGCCGCTTAATCTCGGCATCGAGACGTTGGGCGGTGTAACGACGGTTCTGATCCCCGCGAATACGACGATACCGACCCGAAAATCGGAAGTGTTCTCAACCGCGAGCGACAGCCAGCCCTCGGTCGAGATCCACGTGCTGCAGGGCGACCGGCCGATGGCGCTCGACAACCGTACGATCGGACGCTTCCATCTCGACGGAATTCCTCCGGCGCCGCGCGGCATTCCGCAAATCGAGGTCAGCTTCGACATCGACGCGAACGGGATCCTTCACGTGGCGGCGAAGGACAAGGCGACGAGCAAGGAGCAATCGATTCGGATCGAGGCTTCGAGCGGTCTGACGGAGCAGGAGATCGAAATGATGCGACGCGCCGCCCGCGACAACGAGTCGGAAGACAAACGCCGCCGCGAGGAAGTCGAGAAGATGAACATGGCCGACTCGCTGATCTTCTCTACGGAGAAGAATCTTAAAGATTACGGCGAGAAGATTCCTGCGGAAAAGCGCGCTCAGATCGACTCCGCTCTCGAGCGGCTGAAGGAAGTCCATAAGAATAAGACGCTCAGCGAGGTGGACTCCGCGATCGAGCAGCTCAACCAGACGTGGCAGGCGGCTAGCGAGGACCTGTACAAGGCGCAGCAGGAAGCCGCGTCGGATACGGGGGAACCGACCGCGGGAGAGCCGACACCGGAGAGCGACGTCCACGACGTGGATTACGAGGTGGTGGAAGATGACGATAAATAAGAACGCTAAAGGCTAAACGAGAACGCTAAACGCCCCATCAGGGACGCACGGCCGCTCTTGACCCACCCCGGGCACAACCCGGGATCCCGGTAACGGCACCCGATAGCTGTCATCCGGGCTCGATCCGGGATCCAGGTGCAGAACAAGGGCTTCGTGCCCATTCACGCCGTTCCGTCCCCGGGATGGCCTCTCCCGGGGACGGACTCAAGCCTATGTCATCGAGCCTCGGCCGCGCCGCTCGTGACCACCCCCCGGCTGAGCACTCCTCTTGAGTTCGTGCCGGCGAAAATTGGGTTCTTGTGCTCAGCCGCCCTCTCGGTGAGGGGCAGGCGCCGTTGCCGTCATCGTAAGTCCGGGACGACGGTTTTCTGAGTGTCGTTGCCCTATGGATGCCGGGTTAAGCCAGGCATTGCAGCTTGCGCGTTGGCACTCGTCACCCGTGCCACCTCCTCGATCGTCATCCCCCGATCCGCCGCCAGTCGCTCGGCAATGAGCCTCACGTACGCCGGCTCGTTGCGCTTGCCGCGGTGCGGCGCCGGCGCCAGAAACGGGCTGTCGGTCTCCAGGACGATACGATCGAGCGGAACGCCGGCAATGACGGTCGATACACCCGAATTCTTGAACGTCAGCGTGCCGCCGATCCCGAGGTGAAATCCCATCGCTAGCGCCTTTTCGCCCAGTTCCTCAGGACCGCCGAAGCAATGGAAAATGCCCTTCATTGTCGTCCGGCCGGCGGCAATCAGTTCGCCGGCGATGATTTCCGCGATTTCGTCCCCTGCCTGGCGGTTGTGAATGACGAGGGGCAGGTCCCACTCCAGCGCCAGCCGGATGTGACGGCGGAAGAAGTCCTGCTGGCGATCGTCGAACGAACGGTCCCAGTAGTAATCGAGCCCGCTCTCGCCGACTGCGACGACGCGGGGTTCTCTGCAAAACGACGCCATCTCGTCAAACATCGCGTCGGTCGCATGCTTCGTCTCAGACGGATGGATGGCCACCATGACGTACAGCCCTTCGTACCGTTCGCTGAGCGCAAGCGCCGAATGGATCGACGGTAGATCGATCGCCGGCATGACGATGGATTCGACCCCGGCCGCGCGCGCCCGATCGAGCACCTTGTCGAGGTCGTGCTCGAATTGCTCGAGGTAGATGTGGGCGTGGGTGTCGATTAGACGTTCATGGGGCATGGGGCAGGGTGCTTCGAAGTTCGGGGTTCGAGGTTCGAGGTTCGATGTCCACCACTCAGAGGTGGTAATTCGTGCGAAAATCGGGTCTCCGTTTCGGAGGGCAATTAGCAATTAGCAGTCTGCAATTAGCAATGACGTTCACGAACTTCACTCAAGACCCGTCGTTCACGCCTGCGTCGCGTCGCCATGATAAGGTGGCGAATGGAGCCATGCGAACGCACGTCGCGGTCGCTCCTGAATCCCGAGAGCATGACATTTCGAAAAGAAACGGTTGGGGCCGGCTTCCTCGTCGTCGTGGTCACGCTGCTGACCCTCCTCCCGCTCGGACGGCTGGTGCGGGACCGGATGCTCTACGCCGACCTCGTCTCCGACGTCGAATCCCGCCCGCTCTTCCGCGGCTTCGACTGGATCAACTGGGACGACGTCGAAGGCCAGATCACGGCCGTGTACGTCTTTCCGCGCGGTACTGGCTACGAGGCCGGCATCCGCGAGGGCGATATTCTGTACGAGTTCGATTTCACCCAGTACTTCAACTCCGACGCCTTGAAGCGCGTCATCGAAAGCATCCCGCCCGACGCCGCGCGGACGTACACAGTGCTGCGCGGAGAGGAGATCCTCGCATTCGAGGTGCCGTTCAGCCGCTACCCAACCTTCCTGTATCCGCTGGGGCGGGGCTTGTGGTCCGCCTCAATCTGGGGATTCGTGGGCGGCGGGTTTCTCCACCTTATCGCTCTCATCATCATCACGCCGCTCGCCTTTCGAAGCCAATCGGCCTTCAGATCGTTTCTGCTGATCACGGCATCCTCGATATGGGTCTTCGGGAATCTCTCTCGGATTCTCCTCCTCACGTGGTTCGGTCCTCCGGACGTCGCCATCAATGTGTATCCCGAGGTGTTCGCGGTACTGACCATGATCAGCCTGTGCGGGTGGATCGCGTTTCCCGTTCTTCTTGCACGGAAAGTGATCGGCGACATCGAGAAGGTCGCGCACGCTCGATGGATGGGCGCGGCGCTGCTTGTCCCACCGATTTTGCTGACGGTCGCGGCCGTCCTCTCAGTGACCGCCAACGCCGTCATCGCTCCGGTCACGCTCGAGGCCTTGATCGCACCCATTCTCTTCTATGTTTGCTGCTACGTGGCCCTCGCGACAAGTCTGAACTTGTTGCCAAGAAGAACGGAATCGAGTCCCTCGGCGGAGAGCGGAGCCTGGAGCCGCGCCGGGACTGTGATCGTTCTGCTGGCGGGGCTCCTGGGCGCCCTGTCGGTTTACGGCGTCGTCCCCATTTTCGGCATCATTACCGATGAGACGGCCGGGTGGATCGTCATCGCGGCGCAGTTGCTCTCCGTCGCCCCCGTACTTCTGGTCACGTTTGCCACGCTCAAGTACGGAAAGATCGACCAGGTACTCAGCCGTTCCCTCGTCTACGTGGCGGTGCTGGGTCTCTTCTTCCTCATCTTCGTCGGCGGCCTGACGACGATCGACCCGATCGTGCAACGCTTCAGTGCGCCCGGTCCGGTCATCGCCGGCATTTTCGCGGTCCTGCTGCTGCTCGTGTTCGAGCGGGCGTGGCGTCACATCGGACCCTGGGCAACAAACTTTTTCAGGACCGATCGACAGAAAGCGAGACAGGAGCTCAGCCGCTTCGTCGAGCACATGCGCTCGATAATCGAAGTGCGCGAGCTGGCATCCGAGTCGGTTTCGAACATTTGTCGCTCTTTGGATGCAAAGTATGCCTCGATCCACCTGCGCGGACCGGACGGACTCATCCGCGCCTCGCACGAACCAGTGCTGCCTGCTCCGGCCGATGCGCTGATCGACGAGGTGTGGCCGCATTTCGAAGAGCATCGCCGCGTGTGGGCCCGAAACCCGGAGCTGGACTACTCAGATCTTCCGCGAACGGTGACAAATCGGCTGACGTCCAAGTCGGCCGCCATCGTCGTTCCGCTGAGCGACGAGCGGGTCGTTCAGGGCCTGCTCGTGCTTGGGGTCAAACGCGACAACCGTGAGGTCTACACTCTGGAGGACGTCGACATTATCCGCTCCCTCTGCAGTCACCTGACGCTCGCCGCGGAACGACTGAAGCTCGTCGAGCGGGAGCGTGAGCTGATCCGGACGACGGCCGAGTCACAATTGGCGGCGCTGCGGGCACAGATCAATCCCCATTTCCTCTTCAATACCTTGAATGCCATTGCGGCGCTGATCGAGGAGAAGCCCGGGGAGGCCGAGAAGACGGTCGAACGGTTGTCGGCGATCTTTCGTCTCACGCTCGAAGCTGGCGGACGATCGTTCGTCTCGCTCGGAAAGGAAATGAGCCTTGTGCGTCACTACCTGGCGATCGAGGAAGTACGGTTCGGCGACCGGCTTCAAGTCGAACACTCCGTCGACAGAGCGCTGGATCAAACGCTTATCCCCGCCTTCAGCGTCCAGACCCTGGTCGAGAACGCCGTGAAGCACGGAGTCTCAAAGCGCAGGGAGGGGGGTCTGATCCGTTTGGAAGCCAAAAAGGGAGGCGACGGGATGGCAGAGATCATCGTCGCCGACACGGGAGTTGGGATTCCGGCCCTGTTCGGACGCGGCGAGGTGAGTGCGTCGGAAGCCGATTTCTTCGGAATTGGGCTACAGAACGTCGGATCCAGGCTGGTCAGGCTGTACGACCGTGACGACCTACTCTATTTTCAAAGTGATCCTGGCAAGGGCACGCGGGTTCGCATGCTGATCCCGATTCAAGCCGGACCTTTCCAAATCAACGAAGACTCGTTCCTCTCCAAACCTGAACAGGTGTAGGACCCTATGCTGAAAGCTCTCATTGTGGATGACGAGGCGCCGGCACGAAAGCGACTCAGGAACCTCCTCGGCTCGATAGAGCAGTCGGGAAAACTGAGCATGGTCGGAGAGGCGACGGACGGCGTCGAGGCGCTGGAAATCATCGGATCGAAGGAGGTCGACCTGCTTTTTCTGGACGTACAGATGCCGGAACTGACGGGCTTCGACGTGCTCGAACGGGTACCCGACGACCGCCGGCCGGTGGTCATCTTCACGACGGCATACGACGAGTATGCCGTCAAGGCATTCGAGGCGAACGCCGTCGACTATCTGCTCAAGCCCGTCGAGAAGACCAGGCTGACCCAGGCGGTGTCACGTGCGGAGCGACTCGTTGGCGCTCCGGACGAGCGGTCAGCCGTCGACGATCGGTTTGAGCGACTTCTCGACTGGCTGGAGAAGGAGGAAAGCGCCAGACGTCCTAAGACCGAATCGACGGGCGAGCATATCCGGCAGCTTTCGGTCCCGTTTCGCGACCGGATCCTTGTGGTCCCGGTGGAGCGGATCTTCGCTGCGGAGGTTCAGGACGGCATCACGCGGCTCATCGTCCTGGAAGAAAAAGCCGGCCTGGCGCCGAAAACCTCGTCCTACATCGTCAGCTACACCCTGGAGCAACTCGAATCGAGGCTCGACCCGGATCAGTTCATGCGCGTCCACCGATCCGCCATCGTTCAGCTGGACAGGGTACGCGAGATGGTCAGCTGGTTCAGCGGGCGGTACAAGCTCGTCCTTGAGGGCGGTCATGAGATCATCGCGAGCCGGGAGCGGTCGAAGGCGCTGAAGCAGAAGATGTCGCTGTAGATGTACCTGGTGCATGGTACTTGGTGCATGGTACTTGGTGCTTGGTACTTGGTACTTGGTACTTGGTGCTTGGTGCATGGTACTTGGTGCTCCGTCATCCCGGACTCGATCCGGGATCCAGATTCTTAGCGATCTTCGCGTTCTCTGCGTGAGAGAATCTTCTTCCTTGGCGTCTTGGCATTCTTTGCGGCTCGGAGGGTCGCTGCGAGTGGCAGCTTCCTCCGTAGGTTACCTTCCCCGGCTTCCACTCCACCCAGCACTTGCGGGCTGCGTTAGGGGCTCAGCTCGAGGTGGCAACCTCCCTCGGATGTTAATAGGGGCAGGAAGGGCCGATTGGGTTCGGCCCCTCCCCCCTCCGAACCGGACGTGCGGTTCTCCCGCATCCGGCTCTCCGGTTGATGGTGTTACCTCGTAGAGGGTTGACGATCCCGTTCATAGGCAGTCATCAAGCTGAACAGCCCA
>DATKEJ010000434.1:0-4216 GCA_035512315.1 Rhodothermales bacterium
AGACCTGTCAGGTCTCTAGACCCGTCAGGTTTGATCGAACGTTAGGACAGACCCGGCTTGATACCTTTCCGCTAGGACAATCGAGTCACCCACCTCATGAATGGCCTGAAAAGGACCCTCACGACCCGCAACGGCCCCTTCCGGGGCCAACGTTTCGCAAGTCGTTTAAGCGGCTGAAGCCACAGAAAGCGCCTCGCCCGAGCCTCTTCCTTCAAAACCTGATTGACGAGGTGCTCGTCGAGCGCAATAGGGACCGTTCCGTCGGGATACGACGCATCCAGGCTGAATAGGGCGGGGAAGAACCGCGCATAGAACAGATCCTTGGTCGGTTCGCGCAATCGGTTGAGCCAGTCTTCCTGAGGCCGGATGAGATCTTTGGGACTGAGGTAAGGTGCCGTATTTATTTCCCATATCTGTAACAACCCGTTCATCACCGTGAAGTCGACGCGTCCGTACTGGATGTTGGACAACGTGAATGCTTTCCAGAGCACGTCGCGCCATGGGCCGTTTCTGGCATAATCGAGTTCCTCCTGGACGAGCCTGGGTATGGATGGATCGTCGGGCCTGAGATCCTTGGCGTGTTGTTTCACGAGCCATTTGGAACTCCAGGTGACATACCTCGGAATAAGCTCATCCCCTACGCGGTAGGCAGTGTACTTGCGGAACAGACCGTCTTCGCCGGGTGCGTGTACGTACTCGACAGTCAGCAGCTTCTCGACTGAATGTCCCATTCGTTTCAGCATCGCAAACGCCTTCCGAAGCTCCTCGCGATCGTTGAGGATCGGCGTCAGGTTGCCGGTGTGCATCCTCTCGCTGCGCACGAATACCGGGAAACGCGGAGTTTGATTGGAGAGCTCATGGTACCGGTAGGCCCTGTATCCGTTGATCCCTGCGTCGTGGAGCGCACGAAGCAACTCGTGTCGCCACAGCACCCCCTCCGGGTCGTTAAGCAGTCGGATCGAGGAATCCCCGGCCTTCAGCTGCTGCGAGAACTCACAGGCAACCTTTCGCGCCGCGTCGGATCCAACGCACAGGCCTGAGAAAACATAAGTGCCGATCGGAAGGCCGGACCGCCGGACTGCCTGCTCGAGCGTGATAATCTTCACCCGGTCGCGGACTTCGGGATCCGTGCGATCCAGGAATGGGCCGAAGGTGTGAATCTGCACGCCGGGCACGACGAAGTAGATCATGACCGCATTTCAATCGCCGGCGCGCTCTGTCCGTTCTGCCCGGGCTATCGTATAAGCATCACTGACCGAGTCATCGTCCCACTCTCTGACTCGATGCGAACCAGATACAGCCCGTTGGGCGCGCCTCCGGCCGAGATCTCGATGGTTGCCGGCGCCAAGGTCGGGAGCCGGCCTTCGAAGAGCGTCCGTACTTTGCGTCCGAGTACGTCGTACAGGGCAACGCTCACGGACTGATCCAGATCGGGCGTAATCGTCAACGATGCAGTCGAGTTGAATGGATTCGGGTAGGCCGCCGATACCTGGAATCCGGCGGTCGGTTGTTCGTCCTCGATCGCCGTCGTCTCCCTCGGTTCTCCGTACACGAACGCCGCGCCCGGATCACCGAAGTCGGGTGCTCCGGCTAGAATCACTCCGCCGCCTATAGCCACCGCACGGCCCAACTTGTCACCCACGCCTGTGTTTTCCGGGACCAGGCCAGCGGTTTCGATCCACGTGTCCTGCGTCTCGTCATACGTGAAGAGGTAGACCTTTCCGCTGCTGCTTTCCCCGGGCGGCGCCCAGTTGGTGGCGCCAACCGCAATGACCGTGCCTTCGACCGCGACGCTTGATCCGAACATAAAGAAGCCCTGTCCGTCGGAGGCGGTAAGTTTGGAATGGAAGTTCCAGTTTGCGCCGTCGAAATGGTGAACGATAGCCGCCCCGGCTCCGCCCCGAATCTCGTTATCTACATTCGCACCCGACACGGCCCAGTTGCCGTCCAGACCCACCGACACGCCCATATTGGCGAGGTTGTTCGAGCGATTGGATTGCAGGATAGCGGTCTCGCTCCAATTCTCGCCGTCGAAGTCGAAAATGTACACCTTGCCGCCCTTATAGGACGTGGAATCCGTCGCATTGAACGCGCCGATTAGCATCCGGTCACCGTCAATAGAAATCGATGCGCCGAAGAGATTGCTAATTCCCGGATCGGATGCCGTCAGCATGGCTTCCTCGGTCCATTCAGAGCCTGAGTTTCGATACACATGAACGGCGCCCTGGTGGGTGGAGTCGACGGTCGTGCGCGGGGCGCTGACTGCCGCAACCTGCCCGTCCACGTCGACGGCTGATCCAAAGTTCTCGTTCCCAATCCCGGTAGGCGGAGTGAGAACGGTCTCCTCTTCCCACACTCCTGCGCTATATCGAAAGACGTTCACGTTGCCGGCATTGGATAGCAACGCGTCACCGCCGATTTCGCTGACGAGTATCACGTCGCCCGATATGGCAACGTCGGATCCGAAGTAGTTGTAAAAGCTCGGTGTGGAGGACATGAGCATTGCCTCTTCACTCCACGAGTCACCGTCGTAACGGAACACGAATGCCGCGCCCCGGTCGAGCGTGAATCCGTCGTCGTCTCTCGCGGCACCGATGACGGCGACACTTCCATCGAGGTCGAGCGAGCCGCCGAACTCCTGATTGCCGGCAGCCGACGAAGAGACGAGCATCTCAAGTGAACCATTCTGCGCGTGAACAGGCACTGCGTGCAGGCTGGCGAGGACAAACGGGATCAATGCGACGAGGACGTACCCAGCTTTCATTTTTTCCATTGGTTCGAAATTGAGTTGGGGGTAAAGCGGCGGAACCAAAGGACACCGGCAGTCTGCCTCGACCGCGGCACTGCGCCTCTCTTGGGTGGTCTGAAAACGAAAATTACGTCAAGGGGCACCATTGATCATAGGGCGCGATAGGATAATTATCACCCTTCCAACCGAGCCGGGGTTCAGTCAGAAGGAAGTCCTGCGTCGCATTCGGGTGTTCCCCGTGATTCAGCGCCCCATCGGCTTTAGATCCCTCCCGTGTCCCCAGATCTCCCGTACCCGCTCGAGATAGCACCAGTAATTGTCGAGCGGCACGTCGGGCGGGACCCGGTGGTCGCAGAATCCGATGTAACCGCCCTCCTCGACGAGGGGGTCAGGCGGCGGATCTCTGCCTCGATCGCCTCTTTCGAATGCGCCAGAATCCGCTTGTCGAAACCGCCCATGAGGAGAAGCTCTTTGCCGTACTTCTTCCGCAGCTCGACAGGATCGGCGCCCCAGGTGCCGACCTCGATCGGAAACATGCAGTTCACTCCCACATCCAGCCATAGGGGAATCAGCAGCGAGATGTCGCCGTCGCAATCCACCCACGTGACGTTCACGTCGTAGCGATGCATCAGATCAATGATGCGGCGATAGTGGGGGACCAGGAAGCGCTCGAATCGCCGGCGCTCTGGTGATCACTCCGGAGTGGGCAATCGCACAACCTGGACAAAGCCGGACCGGTGGCATCGGATCCAAGGCCGCCGACCAAACTCCCATACCGGGCCGGGGCATCTATCCAGCGATGCCGCAACGGCCCGCCGCCGCCGCACTCAGTCGTTACGACAAGGCTCGTGAGCGGATTATTGTCAGTGATCTCGAAGTGCAGACTTTCGCGACGAGTAACGACGGCCCGAATGACAACGAATGGGGCGACTATCTCACCGCCCGGAGGCACTTTCCCTATGAGAACACTTGGGTCGGCAGTGGCTTCAGACTGACCGGGGGAGGGGACGAGGGGGACGTCGTTCCGGAATTCGTGTGGTTCGGCAGGGAACGAGACACGCCGCCTGCAACGAACATCGTGTATGTCAACAAGAACAACACTGCAGGTTACGAAATCGGCACGCTCTCGAATCCATACAACACCGTCGACGAGGGATCGATCGCGCTCCAGCCGGGAGACGTGCTGCGGATCGAACAGAACACGTACGGTGAGAATGTGTTGTTCAATACCGATGCCAACGTCGAGAATCGAAACGGGACGGTGGTCATCCAGGGACCGAGTGCGTTGTCGATCGCGCCAGCCGATCGGACCGAGGAAGAGACCGCCGAGGTGTCCGAGTCCCGCTTGGAGGAGCGAAGCCGCGTGGAGCCTGCTTCAGAAGGAGAGCGCAGGGCGGCCGAGCAGGAATGAGGGAGGAAGGAGGAAGGAGTTTGTCAGGAATGTACTCTGACCCCCGATCAGCGCCC
>DATKEJ010000435.1:0-9159 GCA_035512315.1 Rhodothermales bacterium
CTTGTGCTGGTGAGCATCGCGGTGAACCTGGGCATTCTGGGCTTCTTCAAGTATGGCGGGTTCGTGCTCGAAAACTTCGTCGCCCTGGTCGGGTCGATGGGGATAGACTACCATCCCGCCGCGCCAGACATCATCCTCCCGGTCGGCATCAGCTTCTACACGTTTCAGACGATGGCGTACTCGCTCGACGTGTACCTGCGCAGGGCCGCGCCCGCCAAATCACTCCTCGATTTCAGCCTATTCGTTACGTTTTTCCCGCAGCTGGTCGCTGGGCCGATTGTCAGGCCTACGAATCTCATTCCTCAGTTCGAGCAGCCTCGCAGGGCCTCTCCGAAGCAGCTGCTATGGGGGCTGGGGCTCATGACGCTCGGCATTTTTGAGAAGGTTGTGCTGGCGGACGGAATATTCGGGCCGGCCTCCGACGACGTTTTCGGAGCGAGTTCTTACGTGACGTTCGTGGATGCGTGGCTGGGCGCCATGGCGTTCTCGGGGCAGATCTTTTGTGACTTCGCAGGATACTCCACGACAGCCATCGGAGCGGCACTCTGCCTTGGCTTCTCCATTCCCGACAATTTTCGCTTTCCGTATGCCGCCGTCGGGTTCTCCGACTTCTGGCGACGATGGCACATTTCGCTCTCGACGTGGCTGAGGGACTACCTCTATATTCCGCTCGGCGGAAATCGCAAGAGCAACGTCAGAACGTATGTGAATCTGGCGGTGACCATGCTGCTCGGTGGATTATGGCACGGAGCATCGTGGACTTTCGTCGTCTGGGGCGCACTGCATGGCCTCTATCTCATGGTCGAGCGCTTCCTCCGCGAGCACCTCGGGAAAGCGAAGCAGCCATCCTCCAACAATTTCCTGGTCGCGATTGCGGTTTACCTGCTGGTCGATATCACGTGGGTGTTCTTCAGGGCACCGGATTTCAGTACGGCGTGGCGGCTTATCCGATCGATGTTCGGCATGGGCATCGACGTGCAGGCTACGCTTCCCACCATTTACATCATCGAGACCGTCGTGGCGGTAGTCGCAATGATCGGCGTGCACTGGTATATGCGGAATCGGTCGCTCGAGCAGGTCGTGAGTCGCATCCCATGGTGGGGAGTCGGTCTGGCTTGGGGCATCATGCTGTTCCTGATTATCATCACGCAGGGAAGTGGAAGCGCGTTCATCTACTTCCAATTCTAAGATGCTCATGACAATGCTGGAGGACGGAGCGGAACGGGTCGTACCGGAGGGCAGGTGGCGAGCCGCGTTCATTGTGGCCGTGGTGTTCGTCGTTCTCGCAACGGCCGGCTGGGAAATGTATTGGCGGGCGCAGTTGTACGATCCCAATCCGAACAACACATACGGCCTCTGGGCAAAACAGCGGAGAGAGGCATCCCGGCAGGAGCATCCTACCGTGATCATCGGCTCATCACGAGCGTTGTTCGATATCAATCTCGACGTCTGGGAACGAGTTACCGGCCGCCGTCCAATTCAACTCTCGTTGGAGGGAACGAGCCCGAGGATGTTCCTCACCGACCTCGCAGACGATACGTCGTTTGTCGGGACGGTCATCGTCGGGGTGACGCCTCCGCTATTCTTCTTTCAAGAGGGGGGTATCAGGTCTGACGCAATTGACTACTACAAGACGGAATCTCCCGCGGAATGGATCGGGCAGCAGATCGGCCTGACGCTGGAGAAGCGATTCGCGTTCATGGATGAAGTCGATTTGCCTCTCTTCCGACTCCTGGAGTACATCCCAATGAAGAATCGTGAGGGCGTCTTTCCGCCGCACATGGGCGTACACCAGCTTTCTGTTCTGGAGGAGGATCGCAACACGAGGATGTGGCGCGCCATTGAGACCGACTCGACGTATCAAGGCATCGCAAGGACCGTGTGGCTCGGATTCCTCGAGAGAATGGCGGCGCGGTTTGACCCGAGCGCGCCCCCGTTCGATCCGCAGCCTGTGTTTGCTGCCGTGAAGGCGGACATTGACAAGATCCGAGCGCGAGGTGGAGACGTGGTATTCGTGCGTTGTCCGAGCTCCGGTCCGTGGCGCGAAATGGAGCGCAATGCGACCCCTCGCGAGAGATTCTGGGATGCTTTATTGGCACACGTTGACGCGGGCGGCGTACACTTCGAAGACCATGAGGCGCTTCGGAATCTCGATCTCCCGGAGTGGTCTCACCTGAGTGCAGCCTCTGCCGAGAGGTTTACCGAAGCGGTCGCGCCGCTCTTGCAAGAGGCATTGGCGACGCGCGGTCCCGTGAAATCGGTGGACATTCAGGCGTTTGACCCGACGAATCAAGAGAATGGACGATGAGCATCCTTGTACCGGTTGATTTTTCAGCGATTTCCGAGCGCGTGTGCAGGGTGGCTGCGGAGGCGGCGAAGTCCAGGGGAACCAAGATATGGCTCATCCACGTCGCCGAGCCGGAGCCGGAGTTTGTCGGGTACGAGCCGGGGCCCGACGTCGTCAGGGATCAGGTGGCGTCCGAACTGAGGAATGAGCACCGGGAGCTACAGGAATTGGCCGATCGGACGGCCGCGCTCGGCGTCGAGGTCACACCGTTGCTGATTCAGGGCCCCACCGTTGAGACGATTCTCGAACAGGCGGATCATCACGCCGTCGAGATGATTGTCATGGCAACCCATGGGCGGGGGCTGATGTATCAGATGCTGATCGGGAGCGTCAGCGAGGGCGTCCTCCGTCGAACAAAGGTTCCGATTATCCTCGTGCCCGCGCGCGAATCCTGATCGGATTTCTGCGGGACCACTTACATCCGGAGCAATGACCGCATTCTGGAAGTCGGTGCGAGATCGGCTCGAAGCCGACGGACGCGTTTTCGTTGTGCTCGTCGTGGATCACTCCGTTCATTCACCGGGGACGACCGGGGCCAGAATGGCGGTGTTCGCCGACGACTCGACCATCGGTACGATCGGCGGCGGGATCATGGAGTTGGAGATCGTCCGGTCTGCCATGCAAAGTCTCACTGCAGGTGACGGTCCTCCCAGGCTCCGGAAGCTGCATCATCGGAAGGAAGGGCCCGGCGAGAAGTCGGGACTCATCTGCGCAGGCTTCCAGACGAATCTGTACATGCTCCTGGACCGCAAGGACCATCTCGACGTTCTGAACGCAATCGTCAAAGCCGGGCGAAAGGATCAGCCGAGGATCTTTGAGATCAGCCCCGAGGCCTTCAGGATCGTGCCCAGGGTCGGCCGAGACGCGCGAGTACAGCAGCACCTGCTCGAGCTTGACGATAGGTGGTGGTATCGCGAGTCGGTGCGGAATCTGAGCCGCGTCGCGATTCTTGGAGGCGGGCACTGCGGCTTGGCGCTGTCGCGTTTGATGCATGGGTTGGGTTACCATGTAAGCATCTTCGACACGCGGCCGCGGGTTTCTACGATGCTCGAGAACGACTTCACCGATGAAAAGCACATCGTAGCCGACTTTGCAGACGCGGCGGGTATGATTCGGTGTCCGGAGCGCACAAATGTCGTCGTCATGACGACCGAGCTCGCATCGGATGTTCGGGCCCTCCTCGGTGCGGCCGGCATTTCTTTTCCCTTCGTCGGCGTCATGGGCAGCAAGGCGAAGATCGTTTCGATCCGCAAGGCGCTTGCGGAGGCGGGAGTTGACCAGGAGTTTCTCGACAATCTGGTGGCTCCTGTCGGCCTTTCGATCGGGAGCAGCACGCCGGAGGAGATCGCCCTGAGCGTGGCGGCCCAACTGCTTCAGGTCCGATCAGAGTCGATTAACGCACGTCACGTTTAGGCCGAGACCTGTCGATTTTTCCATGTGTATACAAATCACGTTTACAGGAGTGAGGGGTCTATAGACCTGTCAGGTTTATAAACCTGTCAGGTCTAAAGACCAGTCAGGTCTTGTTGAATCACAAATTTTCGATAGCGAGTGCGATTTCGAGTCGTCGGGTGGTGACGCCCGGCGGTGTCGAGGATGCGGCTGTTTTGATCCGTGATGGAAGGATTGAGGCGGTTGTTCCGTCGGAGGACGTACCCCATGACCGCGTGCGCCGAGATTACGGTGATCTCGTCGTGATGGCGGGGTTGGTGGATCCCCATGTTCACATCAACGAGCCCGGTCGTACGGAGTGGGAGGGTTTTCGGACGGCGACGATGGCGGCTGCGGCCGGCGGGGTGACGACGCTTATCGACATGCCGCTGAACAGCACGCCGGTTACGACGTCGGTGGAGGCGCTGGATCTTAAGGTGCGAGCGGCCGAGCGGCGTATTTTCACGGATTGCGGCTTTTACGGGGGACTCGTGCCCGGCGGGGTTGATCAGCTCGAGGGGCTGATCGACCGAGGTGTCTTCGGCATCAAGGCATTTCTGATTGATTCGGGTATAGAAGAGTATCCCGCGGTGGACGAGGAGACGGTGGGGCATGCTATGTCCGTTATTGCAAAGTCGCCCATTCCGCTCCTTGTCCACGCAGAGCTTGCCAAAGGGGGAGATTCGTCACGGGTTGCGACTCCGACCGGTCTTCCTGGCCCAGCGACCGACTACAAAGACTATCTGTGGTCGCGGCCCGCCTCGTGGGAAACCGCTGCTATCTCGATGCTGTCAGACCTCGCCCTGCGCCACGACTGCCGCGTCCACATCGTTCATCTCGCGGCCGCCGACGCCCTCGAGATTATCCGGGACGCCAGAGATAGGGGCGCTGCACTGACGGTCGAGACCTGCCCGCATTACCTCTTTTTCGACGCAGAATCCATCGGACGCGGCAAGACGCTGTTCAAGTGCGCGCCCCCGATCAGAGATCGCAGCAACAACGATCGGCTCATCGATGCCTTGCTGCACGGAGATATCGGTTTCATCGCATCCGACCATTCGCCAACCATCCCGTCGTCCAAGGCTCTCGACACGGGCGATTTCACGAGGGCATGGGGAGGCATCGCATCACTTCAACTGAGACTTCCGGTGACGTGGACGCTTGCAAGATCCAGAGGAGCCTCCCTTGACGACTTGGCACGATGGCTCGCCAGCCGACCCGCGGAGTTTCTGGGACTCAATCGGCAGAAAGGGAGCATTGCACCGGGCTGCGATGCCGACCTCGTCGTCTGGGATCCAGAGGCTGAGTTCATTGTCACTTCGGCTATGCTGCACGACAGACACAAACTCACGCCGTACGAGGGAGAACGCCTGTTCGGAGCCATCAAGTCAACCTATCTTCGAGGCGCTCCGGTTTTCGACGACGGCCACTTCGGAGAGCCGACCGGACGAACACTCTACCACCCCTGAATGACGACGCCAACCCCGCAGACGGTGACTATCCCTCCCCACTTCACGAAACTGGTCGACCTCGCAGTCGACCGCAACGGGGGCGTGGTGGTGGAAACGTCGGACGATTTCTTTGCGCCGAAGGAACGGCTGATCCTCCTCGACGAACCCGTGACCAAGCCCGAACTCTACACTGAGAACGGCAAGTGGATGGATGGATGGGAATCGCGCCGCCGCAGGACTCCTGGAAATGACTGGTGCATCGTCCGCCTCGGGTTTCCAGGCCGAATCCGCGGAGTGGATATCGATACGAGCCATTTCGTGGGAAACCACCCACCCGAAGCGTCCCTGGACGGCGCCGACACACAGTCCCGCGAGCAGGGCAACTCTGAGTGGACGCCTATCCTTGCTCGAGTGCCTTTGAAACCGGACTCGCACAATTTCTTTGGTATCGCCGGCTCGGCGCTGTGCACGCATGTACGGCTGAACATATTTCCCGACGGCGGCGTCGCGAGGCTGCGGGTGTTCGGCGACGTTGAGACAGACTGGTCAACCGTCGGTCCGGACGAGGTAATAGAGTTGAGCTGCCTTTCTCGGGGGGGCGCCGCGCTTCAGTGCAACGACGAGCACTTCGGACGCATGATGAACCTCCTCCGGGAAGACCAGCCACTGAACATGGGAGATGGATGGGAGACACGGCGCCGGCGAACTCCCGGACACGACTGGGTGATCGTACGGCTCGGTTGTCCTGGACGACTCGATCGAATCGAGATCGATACCACGCACTTCAAAGGGAATTATCCCGACCGATTCTCCGTCGATGCGTCACTCAACCTGAGTGGCCCCGAAACGGACTCGAGTTCAGAATGGGTGCGAATCCTCGACGAAACGAAGCTCGATCCTGACAGGAGACATGTCTTCTCCGACGTGTTGCAGAGGGGCCCTTTCAGCCACGTCAGGCTCAACATATATCCCGACGGTGGGGTTGCCAGATTCCGGGTTTTTGGGCGCCCAAGCCCTTAGTTCGACAAAACGGCCCCGGGCCGGCTGTCCGGCGTCGCCTCACATTTTTTGGCCGAATTGTGTGGAAAAACTGGACTTTTGCTCTTTTCCGTGCGAGATTACAAACCCATAGGAGTATCACCCAGGGGGGGCGAACCTTGACTCATCCGTCGAAAACGCGATTTTCGTGGAGTCCTACGCTCGAGAAAGCGCCCGCTCGGCACAGACATAGTAGCCTCTAATGTCAACGGCCGGTATAATCGCCGTCAACCAGTTGCCACTGGCTGATGCAATGAAAGTCTTCGGGAGATGTTGCGGCTCAAGTGCATGGGCCATGCAAATGGCGCGTGGACGGCCGTACCAGGATCTCACGGAGATGCTGCGCTTCGCCGATCTGAAGTTTCGGTCCTTGACCAGAAAAGATTGGCTCGAGGCATTTATTCACCTTCCCGACGTCTCGGAGATCGTAAAACGCCACGAAGAAGGGATTCTCGCAGGAGGAGTACCATTCACCAACGGCGCCGACCTGACGAAGACGATCGACACGCTTGATCGGATGCTGGTCCGATACCATCGCAAGTTCGGACACAAGTTCATTCCGCTTGACGAGAATGCAAGTCTGGAAACACTCGTCGCAGAAATTTCGAGCCGTCACCGCAATCGCCCGCCGGAGGAGATGGAGCTCGTATGCTTCAACCGGCGGCAGGCAAGCCTACGAAATTTGGCCGAGATGATGTCCACGTATCGGCCACAAGAAGGCGATGGCGTTACGGTCAGGTCTACCGTTTCCGGAGAGAACCTGCCGGAAATGTCCGAAGACAGGTCCAAGTCCGTCCCAAGAGTCGAGTCTGCGAGCCAGTAGCAGGTGCCGTAGCGTGTCCCGTCGGGTCCTCGGCGAAAAAGGCGCTCTCAGCCTCCCCGTGTGTGCGGACAGGTGGATCGTACGTACGTTCGACCCGTTCACCGCCAGTACGACCTGCTATGGATCCCGGCCTGCGACGCCTCAACGTAATGCCCCGCCACGACGCACTCGCACACCTGCTGAGGTGTTGTGGGTCTAAGGCATGGGCCTCTCAGGTAGCTCGCCGCCGGCCCTACGAATCCAGGGATGAACTACATGACGTTGCTGGAGCGATCTGGTGGAGCCTGGAAGAGCCAGATCGGCTGGAAGCATTCTCAGCACATCCGGAAATTGGAGATCGGTCGGAGGCACTCGCTGAGTCGAACAGCCAACGGTGGTCGATGGATGAACAGGCCGGGACCACAGGCGCCACTTTGGATGTCGAACACCGACTTGTGGAAGCCAACAGAACGTACAGGGAGCGTTTCGGATTTATCTTTATCATCTTCGCGACAGGAAAACGCGCCGAAGAAATGCTCCGTGACCTCGAGTCCCGTCTCGAAAACGATCGGGCCGAAGAACTTCGCATCGCCTCCGAGCATCAGATGAGGATAACAGAACTGCGACTCGACAAACTACTCGCCGAACTGGAACAACATGGCTGATGCCACGACCTACGACGCAATGACCGACAAACTGGCCGCACTTTCGGCAGCCAATATTGCATTCGCGGAGGCGCGTCGGGGAAGCCGGCCCGAGCGACAGCCGGTCCATACGGTCTATGGCGGCGCACAGCTTTTCAAATCGGACACTGCGCCCAGAATGGGCGCAATTGCCCGTCGTCACCTCCTGCAGTATGCCCCTGATTTTATAGTGTTTATGCGTGCATTCGGCCTCCGCGGAGCGGACCGGGTCGAGAGGAAGGCGCATGCTGCCGAGCTCCTTGACCTCGCGGCAAATGGCAGTCTGGCGGCGTTGAAGGACAAGGACAGAGACGCCTGGCTCAGCGCGACCGTCTTTCAGCGGGTACTGCACAAAATCGAATCCGAGCCGATCGAGGATTTTCGAATCGACTTCGAGGATGGTTTCGGCGTCCGGACCAGTGAAATTGAGGATCGGGAGGCTCAGCGCGCCGCCGGAGAGACCGTGGCCGGCCTTAACGAGGGCACGCTCCCTCCGTTCATCGGCATCCGGATCAAACCGCTCAACGAGGAATATCGAGATCGGTCGCTGCGCACTCTGAGTCTGTACCTGGAGGAGCTGCTCAGGGGGTCAGACGGACGGCTTCCGCCTTTTTTCGTGGTAACCCTGCCGAAGATAACGGTCCCCGAGCAGGTCGCGGTGCTCGCGGCGGCCCTTGACGAAATCGAACGGCGACACGGTCTGAAGCCCGGATCGATCGGCATCGAGCTGATGATCGAGACGCCGGCATCCATCTTTGATCGCCGCGGCCGACCCGCCATTCCGGCCCTCATCGAGGCCGCGGAAGGCCGCTGCACCGGCGCCCATTTCGGTGTGTATGACTACACGGCTCTGCTCGAAATCACCGCCAACCACCAGCAGATGGGGCACAATGCATGCGATTTCGCGCGTCACGTAATGCAGGTGGCTCTGGCCGGTACGGGTGTCTGGATTTCCGACGGAGCCACCAATGTCATGCCCGTTGCTCCCCATCGTCCCACAGAGGGCGGACGCCTCACGACCGAACAGGAGCATGAGAACATCGAGAGCGTGCATGGCGCTTGGCGACTGGCTTACAACGACATCATGCATTCGCTGCGAAGCGGCTTTTACCAGGGCTGGGACCTCCATCCAGCGCAGCTTGCGGCGCGCTATGCCGCCGTCTATACATTCTTTCTCGAGGGCTTCGATGCGGCGGCCGAGAGGCTCAGATCCTTTGTCGACAAGGCCGCTCAAGCAACGCTCGTTGGCAATATTTTCGATGACGCCGCCACGGGCCAGGGGCTACTGAACTACTTCCTTCGCGCCGTCAATTCGGGAGCCATCTCCATGGACGAAGCCGCGGAGACCGGCCTTACAATGGACGAGTTTCGGAGCAGATCGTTTTCCCACATCGTTAAGGAACGGAC
>DATKEJ010000436.1:0-2638 GCA_035512315.1 Rhodothermales bacterium
GTTCCGATCGATTCACCACTGGTCGGCGAACCTCATGATCCTGTTCGCTGTCTTGCATATGCTGAGCACGCTGTTCACTCGAGCGTACAGAAAGCCGCGCGAGCTGACGTGGGTCACGGGTTTCATCCTGCTCTGCCTCGCATTGGGGCTCGGTTTCTCCGGGTATCTGCTGCCCTGGGACGAGCTGGCGTTCTTCGCGACGAAGGTAGGCACCGACATCGCTGGCGCCGTTCCCCTGATCGGCGAGCCCGTTAAGGAATTTCTGAGAGCCGGTTCCGACGTGACGGGCGCCACTCTGACCCGCTTCTATGCCTTCCATGTTGCCCTGCTTCCAGCCATCTTCACGGTCTTTCTCACGCTCCATCTGGCCTTCGTGCAGCGTCAGGGGATGCACGCCCCAACCTCGTACGAACGGCTGCCCGAGTCGAGGAGAAAGGAGATTCCCTTCTTCCCGAATTTCGTGCTGCGGGATGTGCTGATCTGGATGGTCGTCATCAACATTATCCTCTACCTGGCGGTATTCTGGCCGTCGAGCATGGGGGTGAAGGCTGATCCGTTCACGCCTGCGCCCGAGGGAATCAAGCCGGAATGGTACTACATGTTCATGTTCCAAACCCTTAAGGTTCTTCCGGCACACATTTTGTCCATTCCGGGTGAAACGCTCGGCGTGCTGTTTTTCGCCGTTGCTGCACTCTTATGGATGCTGATTCCTTTTTGGGAGCTCAAGAGGAGATCCGACTCGGGCCCACGCCCGATGACCGTGGTCGGGATCGCCGCGGTGACGTTCGTCATCGTCATGACCTTATGGGGGTATCTGGAATGAGACCTTCGTGCATCGGGCGGGCCTCGGTCCCTTATCTCCTCGCTTTCGCGGCGTTGCTCATCTTCGCTGACCAGGGGGCGAGCGCTCAGGTCGAAACCGTCATTCCGGCCGGAGACGAGTGCGCGACCTGCCACTTCGACCTCGACGAGATGCCGGACGATTTCGAGCCTTACGACGTGCACTTTAAGCACGGCCTGTCGTGTGGAGGTTGCCACGGCTGTGATGCGTCGTCGGATGACGAGGAAGTCGCCATGGACGAAGACGCGGGGTTCCTCGGCGTGCCTTCAATTAATGACATTCCCGCGTTCTGTGGCCGGTGCCACTCGGATCTGGAGTACATGCGAACCTTCCAGCCGGCGATCCGAACCGACCAGGAGTCCCAGTATCACACGAGCGGCCACGGGCGCGCTCTGGCCGGAGGCGATGGTAAGGTTGCAACTTGCGTGAGCTGCCACACTGCGCACGCGATTCTACCTGCGTCGGATACGCGGTCGACCGTCTACGCGCTCAATGTGCCGAATACATGCAACCATTGTCATGGGAACGACGAGTACATGGCCGGATATGCGCTGAGGACCGGCGTTTTTGACGCGTTCGCGATCAGTGTCCATGGAAAAGCCCTTCTCGAGGCGGGGGACGTCGGCGCTCCCGCGTGCAACGACTGTCACGGTAACCACGGAGCGCTTCCACCAGACGTGGCGTCGCTGGTCGAAGTCTGCGGAACCTGCCATCCGAACAATCAGCGCTTCTTCGAAGAAAGTCCGATGGCCGTGCCCTTTGCCGAGGAAGAATTCCACTCCTGCATCGAGTGTCACGGCCAGCATGAGATCCTCGATCCGACCGACGAAATGGTCGGTGTCGGAGACGAGTCGGTGTGTCTCGACTGCCATGCTGAAGGAGATGAAGGCTACGCCGCAGCCGACAGCATTTACCGGCATCTGGAAGCGCTCGTACTCGCCAGTGACTCCGCAAGTTCGCTGAAATCCGAGGTTGTGCGGATTGGAATGGACGATGTCGACATAGAATACCTGTTGCGTGACGCGCATCAATCGCTGATACAGGCGCGCACGCTCGTTCACACCTTCGATCCGGCAAAGGTCGGCGAAGAAACTGCGAAGGGTGTCGTCAATGCTGTTGCGGCAATTGAGCTTTCCCAGAGTCAAATTGAGGAACACTCGAAAAGACGATGGGGATTTGGATTGGCCACAGTCTTTATTTCGGTACTCGTGGTCGCATTATTTCTCAAGCTTCGCGATATTGAACGCGGCCGCAAAGCCGCCAGTATCCCGGGGTCACACATAGACATGGAGTCGTAAAATGTACCGGGTTTTAACGGCGTTCGTAACCATAGCAATGGTTGGACTGATCGTTGGACTGACGTCTGACGTGCCGGACCAATCAGGCGATTCTCAGGATCTGCTGTACCAGCAGGATCACCGCACCTTCATTGGCGTCGCCAGGTGCAAGACGTGTCACAGGAAGCCGGCGTCGGGCGAGCAGTTCCGGATCTGGGAAGAAAGTGCACACTCGAAGGCCTACGCGACACTGGCTTCTGAAGAGTCTAAGGCAATCGCTGCCAAGAAGGGCATCGACGATCCACAGACCGCGGAGTCGTGCCTGAAATGCCATGCAACAGGGGCGGGGGTAGCTGCGGAGGCTCTCGGCCCGAAGCACGACATCGCTGACGGTGTCGGATGCGAATCGTGCCACGGCCCAGGACAGGACTATTACAAGAAGTCGACGATGGTCCTGATCTACAAGGGCGAACTGGATCCCGAATCGGTTGGTCTCGTCGTCCCGACGGAAGCAACGTGC
>DATKEJ010000437.1:0-2746 GCA_035512315.1 Rhodothermales bacterium
GGATCGCCTTGAGATCCGAATCGAGATCCGGATCGCCATCGATGCCGATGGCCGTCTCAACTCCAAAAGTTCGAGAATAACCGGCCAGCATCGTGTAGAGCACCGCGCCCAGGGAGAAAATATCCGAGCGCCCATCCGGCGGCTGTCGGGATGCCTCAGGTGCAGAATACCCCGGGGTCGTCGGAGGACTGTAAAAGACGCCCGTCCCATGCCGGGCCGACTCGTAAGACGATTCGAAGTCGACGATCCTGATCACGGGGCCGCCCTTCTCGACCCTGTGCAGGATATTCATGGGATTGAGATCCACGTGGAAGATGTCTAGCCGGTGAATCTCGGTCAGTGCCCTGGCCACCTCTAACGCGGTTCTGATATGGGCGACCATTCTGGCTGGCATCGGCTCTGCACCGATTGTCGTGGCCAACGGAAATTCGTCGAACAGGGACGTGATCAAATAGATACGACCGCCTGCCAGGCGTCCATGCCGCTGGATCACTGGAAAATACGGCGAATGCGGAAGTTCTCGATTGATGGTCGACAGGCTGGCGATCTCGTTCAAGAGGTTGCTCTGATAAACGAGTCCTGGCTTCGAGGTCAGTTTGACGAGCACGCTCGCCGAGGTCCGCCTGTCGCGAGCGGCATAGAGTTGATGCCGGGCATGTTCGATGGAGACCTGACCGCGGCGTTGTTTCGACAAACGCTGAATGTTCTTGAGCTGATCGAAGGGTGGGTCTTTGAATTCGACCGGGTCATCGGGCTGCATAGCTACAAGTGCGGGAGTCGACCCACAAGACGTGTCACGTGGACGAGTCTCGCATACTGCGACTCTGGTGTCGTGGATTAATCCAGACTTGATATACGGGACGAGGCTGCGTTTGCTGACGTCATCGCAGCGACCCGATGAACACCAGAACCCGCATCAACGGGTCGCGATCGTGTAGGGCAGGCCGGCGCGACGGCGAGCCTCACTTTACAAGTTCGGCGACGCGTGCTTTGAGTTCATTCAGCTCGACTGGTTTCGAAAAGTGCAATTGATAACCCGCCTGGATTGCACGGGTGCGATCGTCGTCCCGGGCAAACGCCGTAAGGGCGACGGCGGGAATTCGGGCGACCGCGCCAGGAAGCGCGCGGACGTGCCGTATGAATGACAGGCCGTCCTCTTCCGGCATCGCGATGTCGCTGATGAGCACATCCGCGCCGTTGCCGGTGAGTATCTGTAGCGCCCGGGAGGCCGAATCCACTGATACCACGTGGGCGCCCGCGGCACCGAGCGCCTCAGTCAGCAATTCGGAAGTGCTTGGATCGTCGTCGACAACGAGTATACGCACGCCCTCGAGGGTTGCCGATGGAGGCTCGCCTCGCACGACCAGGGGCACCGTCGTATCGACGCTCGTCGCCTGCGCCACCGGAAAGTGAATCACGAAGAGCGCCCCACGGTCTGGTCCGTCGCTAAAGGCCTCGATGTATCCTCCCTGCAACTCCACCAGGTGTCGCACAATCGAGAGGCCAAGGCCCAGCCCGCTGTGGGGGCGCGTGGTCGAGCTGTCAGCCTGCCGAAACCGCTCGAACACGTGCGGTAGAAATTCCGGCGTCATCCCGATACCCGTATCGCGTACCGACAAATGGACGTGGTTACTAACTCGGATGAGCTCCACGTCGATTCGGCCATCGGGAGGCGTGAACTTGATGGCATTCGATACGAGGTTCCACACGATTTGCTGCAGCCGCTCGGGGTCCGCTCGGATGGTGAGAGGCTCTGTCGGGGACGACACCCCAAGCTGGATGCCTTTCGCCTCGGCGCCCGGGCGCAGCGATTCAACGGCAGCCATCACGATGGAGCTGACCGCGACCGGCCGGAGTCGAAGCCTGACGTTGCCCATCACGATGCGAGAGATATCCAGCAAATCTTCGATCAGCTCTGACTGCAGACGAGCATTGCGTTCGATCACCGTAAGGGCGTGCGCTTGCCGCTCGGCCCGAACCGATCCCTCGCGCAGCATGGTGACCCATCCCAGGATGGCATTCAGCGGTGTTCTGAGCTCATGGGAGAGCGTCGCCAGGAATTCATCCTTGGCGCGATCCGCGGCTTGCGCCTGTGCTTCGCTTTGTCGCAGTGCCGCCTGGGAGGCGCGGAGCTCACTCTCGTGTCGCGAAACGGTTTCCCACGCACGCACCTGGGCGCGGGTAATCAGTAGCAAGAGCAAAGAGAACGACATTCCCCCAAGCAGGGTCGCCCAAGCGACCAGCGATCCCACGCCCGCCGGAGGCTCCGCTGATCTCACCACGACTAACCAGTCCCGGCCGGCGATATTCATCACATCGGCCGATTGGTCCTTCGTAGGCTTAGTCATTCCGGATGGACCGAAGAGCAGGTTTGCCGGACTGGCGGTGTGACCGTCGTAGACGGCAAACACGATCGGAGCCGAGGTGTTCGCCGTTATTCGCTGAAACAGCTCGGAGGCGCTGAACGGACTAAAGACGAATCCGAGGAGCGCATCCTGCCGTTGCTCGACGGTCTGCAGTGGAGTGTCTGTCCGATAGACGGGAACGTGCACGACAAATCTGGCCTTTCCTGGTTGATCGAATGGCGATGCGGATCCCAGCTTGCCAGACGCTGAGGGCTCCTCTGTGTCGCGGGCGCGGGCCATGGCCTCCCAAAGGATCGGATCGGTGGAAATGTCGTAACCGACGACCGTCCGGCTGAGGTCGTCTCCAGGTTCAAGGAGCAGAACAGGATAGTGCTCGAGTT
>DATKEJ010000438.1:0-3203 GCA_035512315.1 Rhodothermales bacterium
CCAGATCATCCACGGCGGCCTCGGATACGACGACCCGATCGAAGTCGCCATCGCCGACCCCGGCAGCGGCGCCGTCCATCGCCTCTACCCGATCTTCGACGAAGCCGCCGCCGGCGGCCTGCAGTTGGTGATCAACAGCGACGGTGAGGTGGTGTCGCGCCAGATCAGCCAGGACCCCTACGGCGGCGAAGAGTCGACGCTCGAAGGCGCCGCCGTCGACAAGATCACCGTGACCGCCACGAAGTCGTCCTCGGGTACTCTGGACGCGGTGGTCATCTCCGTCCGCCTGACCGAAGCCATCGACTCCGGCACCCTCCCCGACGGCGCCCTGATCGCCGGCACCCCCGTCACGCCCACTCTCCCCACACCCCACACGCTCCGCTGGACGTTCACGGCTGCCGAGTGGGCCGCCCTCCCATCACTGACCATCACGATCACAAACCAGCTCCGCGCCGCCGCCTGGTCCGCGACGAGCCCGATCCTCCCACCCCCCCACTGGGCCCTGGCCTCGAAGCCCGTCTTCACCTCCGCCACCGCCCCCTTCGAATACCGCGAGTCCCTCGCCTCCATCTCGACCTGGCTCGCCACCATCGGCTCCGACGAAACCCGCACCGCCACCCTCTACGAAGTCGAAAACCTGGCGTCGATGGGCACCAGCCCCACCGCCACCCCCGCCCAACTCATCGTCGCGTCTACGTTCCAGGCATTGCCGTTTGTGGATCCGGCCACGGGATTGGTTTATGCGAGGAATCGTTGGCTTGACCCGCGTACCGGCTCCTTCCTTTCGCCTGATCCTGCTGGTTATCGCGACTCCTCGAATCTGTACACATTCACCGGTGGAGACCCAGTTAATCGCCGTGATCCGACTGGCAAAATCACGATCGTCGTTCACGGTACTTTCGCAGCGAACGAGAGCTGGTGGAACGACGGCAGCTTCGCTGTAGGCATCGACTCGGAAGTTGGCGATATCTGGAAGATCAAGACCGCCGGAAACGTCGACGTCTCGCGCGTCGCGCAGCTGCGAAGATTCGGACCTAGCGGCCGATTCCGTTGGTCTGGTGGAAACACGAGGTCTGATCGAATCGCCGGTGCCCAAGCGCTAGCCGACTACATCAACACAATCAAAGGTCTATTCCCATCAGAACCAATCAATGTTGTTGCGCATAGTCATGGCGGAAACGTTGCCACGGCGGCAACGAACGCGAAGCTGGTGAACGGCCCGGCGACGATTGACCAACTGGTGGTGATCGCGAAACCTCATTTCCGAGCGGGACTGACTTACGGGTTGAGGGATGAAGGATTGGCTGACCGGGCATTGCTCGGGAAAGACCCTTACGAACCAGACTTTCAGCGAATCAAGAATCCGATCTTGAACGCCTATTCGCGCGAGGATCAGGTGCAGACAACGTTGGCCGAGATGACAAACAAGGAAGGTGTGCGTGTTAGATCGACACGGCTCGACGTCGATCCTTGGAATGCAAAGGAATACGTTAACATTCGCGTTCCGACGTTTGTAGGGCCTCTCGAAGCACACGGTGTGCAGCACAGCAGTACGATGGGCAAAGCGATCGGTGCTTACCTTGGAGTGGGCGGGCAATCACGATCCGACTGGGTGGCCGCGGGCAATCGAACAGGTCTATTCAACAACTGGCGGCAGCAAACAAGTCATTGGGTCACTCCAGCCCAGGATGGATCGAACGTGGGGATCTACGGGCCTTGGGATATGGGGCAGTGATGCGTCTTGTGTTAGCAGTTACCGCGGTGCTCATCCTGTCATGTTCCAGCGATCGCGCAACCGATCGCTCAGGAGCGGCCGCATGCTCAGCTGATGAAGTTCTGCACGAAATTGCGCGGATCGTCGAAGCGCGAGACTTGGAGCTTCTGTCGGCTATCACTCTGCGACTGAAAGACCTCTACGCTGACGATGCGGGTGACCCGCCGCAGCGCGACAACTTCGACGCCGCCATCCTGAAACAGAACATAAGCGCGCTCGCATCATTACTCAACGCGCACCAGCGCCTTCAACTCAAATCCGTACGGACAGGAAAAATCGAGTCGCATGTTCACGTGGAAGGAACCGAGGTATTCGTTGACCGTATGCCACACAGCGAGATCGTCTTCGATAAAGCTGGCACGGAGATTCGCGTTCGCGTGAGCCTGATAAAGGCTCATGAATGCTGGAAGCTCGAGTATCTAGGACCCGGCACGCTGAGTATGACAATGACACCCGGAGATGAAAAAGCCTCTCAAGGGCGACGAATCCGCGATCGAGAAGGAACGGGCTTCCGTCACTTCTTAAGCGATGATTTTTGCACCGGTTTGACGATCTACAGGTCGCCTTGGGAAGGCGACAAGATCGGAACACTGGTCGAAGGTTACAAACGCTATCGTGATCCCCGGTCGGGCGACGTGATCGAGGCGGTGCTTCTCCAGAGTTTAGCCGCAGGGCATGTGCAAGGCATTTGGATGAGTCGTAACCAACTGACTAGCACCTACGTGAATCGCGCCGACATCGCGCTTCAGGACTGCAGTTGGTCTGTCCGAGAGGATGAAGTGTCGCCCTTACCGGAGGAAACGCCGATCCAGTAGCGCGCGTGACATCTTTGGGCACGCTCGTCATCGGTTCTCGCTGCGGTCTAGGGACCTTGCGATCTCCGACGTGCGAGATCGGCTGGAAGCTCGTACAGGAATCGCGTCAGCTCACGGATGAAGCGGATGAGCTTGACGTTCTCCCCAACTCCGGTCCAGTCATAACGCGTAAATCGCAGGGAGGAGCGGAGGATCCGCTCAGCGGCACCCAGCCATTGCTAGACCGCGGCAGCCGAGGTAAGGTATTCCTCAAATCCCGCGAAAAGGATGGTTGGAGTCATGCGTCACTTCGTCGCTGCGGCGGTTGTGCTGTGCGTGCTGGGCGCCGGCGAAGGCTTCGCCGATGTGCGGCCGGTCTCGGAGGCCGAGCGGGCCGCCGTGCAGTTGGCCGCCGACTACCTCGGCGGAGGGGCGGCGGCGCTCGTCGATGATCTGGCGGCCGGCTCCCCGCTGCGAACACTCGCTCCTCCCGCCATTCCCCTCGAGATCGAGACCCGCCTCGGGCCCCCCGCCGGCGCCGAGTGGCGGCTCGTCACCGTCGTCGATGCCCTGAAAGATAAAGCCGCCGCTTTCGAGATCAGCTACCCCTCCGGCATCGACGAGACCGCCTTCTT
>DATKEJ010000439.1:0-8466 GCA_035512315.1 Rhodothermales bacterium
GATAAGGGAACGAGCCGCGGCTGGGCCGGCGGCAACAAGGCGCTCCGGCCGCAGGTCAAGATGGCGCTCGCGAACGCCTATCCCGACGAACACGACCCCAATCGAGGCATCAACTACCTCGACATCCACGACAATTGGGCACTCGCAGACCGGTTCGCAACCATCGACTGGGATGGCCGGCACGGCGTCGACGCCGGTCCCTACCGGATCGCCGCGACCCTTCTATTCACGTCGCTCGGCCCGATCGTTATGCACGGCGGCACCGAAATGATGCGGAGCAAGGGGGCCGCGCCGCTCGTCGAGCTCACCAAGCGGCATTCGATGGGGACCATCAACATCCACGGCAAGCGCGACACCTACAATCTTCGGGTGCCGAACCATTTCGTCTGGGAGAACCTCGGTCGTAATGCATCCAATGGGGACCGATGGCTCGACTACGATTCCATGGTGGCGTACTGGCGGGGACTGATCCGATTCCGCCTGAGCGAAGCCGGGAAGCCGTTCCGGGTTGGCATCGCCCAACCACGCGGTTATTATCGGTGGATCGAGCCCGAGGATAAGGGATTGCTGGGATATGTCGTCAACGATTCTATCCTGATCCTGATCAATACGACAGGCGATCGGCACGTTTTCAAAAAGGTGAAGCTGGCCGGTGGCAATTGGAGGTTAATCGGGAATGGATTCGAGGTCGACCACGAGAACGGCGTATCGGGAGAACAGGAGAGGCTGAAACCCGGCGTCCATGATCTCGCCGTGCCGGCTGAATCGGCGTTGATCTGGGTTAGGGATTAGTTCGAGGTTCGGAGTTCGAGGTTCGGGGTTCGGTCATCCCGGACTCGATCCGGGATCCAGACTGAAACGCTAAACGCTAAACGCTAAACACCCTGCGGGCCTTACCGAGAGCCTGCCCGAGCGAGCGAGCACGTATCATGCAAAAGGTTACGGCCGTATTTGAGCGACGAGGGTTCATCCCGGACCCCGGATCGGGTCCGGGGCAGGCTTTGATCCGGGATCCAGGTTCCTGGTTAGGTGCCGAGCCCCCCGCGATTCATCGCGGGGTCACCGGCGCGCAAAAAATAGTTTGGGGCTTCAGCCCCAGTTCAGTCGAGCTTTCGGAGGCCGAAGTCCCGCTCGTTCGCAACACAAAGGCCCTTCGCGTTCTCTGCGTTCTTTGCGTGAGAATCTTCTTCCTTAGCGCCTTGGCATTCTCTGCGGGTCGAATCCGAGTCAATGCGTCGCGGCCGCTTGTGACCACCCCCGGCTGCGCGCACCTCTGGAGTCTGTCCTGAAAATTGGGGTGTTGCGCTCAGCCGCCCCCTCGTGGAAGGGGGACAGGCGACGTTGCCATCTTCCATCTTCATCCGACGCGCGCGAGCCGCAGCTGCTTCGGCGCGGTTTGCAGGAAATGCTCCCGCATTGCTGAAAGCCGCTCGTCCCGAATGTGCGGATCCGTTTCGGCGAGTTGGAAGGCCGCGTCGCGCGCTTTTCTCAGGAGCTCCTGATCTTCCACCACATCGGCGAGCTTGAGCTCGGGGAGCCCGCTTTGCCGGGTCCCGAACACATCGCCGGCGCCGCGGAGCCGGAGATCGGCCTCGCTGATCTCGAAGCCGTCGGTCGTCCTGACCATTGCTTCGAGGCGCTCTTTGGCCTCCGCCGACCGCTTGAAATCGGCCATCAGGACGCAGTAGCTCTGCTGGTGACTCCGCCCGACGCGCCCCCGGAGCTGGTGCAACTGGCTAAGCCCGAAACGCTCGGCGTGCTCGATCATCATCACCGTGGCGTTGGCCACGTCGACGCCGACTTCGACTACCGTCGTCGCGACGAGTACGTGTGTCTCACCGGACTTGAAGGATCTCATCGCCGCCTCCTTCTCGTCCCCTGACATGCGCCCGTGGACCAGGCCCACTGAGAATTCCTTGAGCTCCTGCTGCAGGGTTTCGAAACCGGAGACCGCATCCTTCAAATCCACCTTCTCACTCTCCTCGACGAGCGGATACACGACGTAAGCCTGGCGACCCTCCTGGAGCTCCTTTCGGATAAACGCCAGCACCTCATCCCGTCGATTCTCGAATCGAAGCCAGGTTTCGATGCGGCGACGACCGGCAGGCATATCCCGCATGATCGACACATCCAGATCTCCATACAGCGTCATGGCAAGCGACCGCGGAATCGGGGTGGCGGTCATGAGAAGGACGTGCGGGGCGACTCCTTTCGTGAACATTTTGGCGCGCTGCATCACGCCGAACCGGTGCTGCTCGTCGATCACGACGACGCCCAGTTTCTGGAACCTGACGTTCTCCTCGATCAGCGCGTGCGTGCCGACGGTGATGTCGGTCACTCCGGAGGCCAGGCCGGTCAGGATCTCCTCGCGGACCGATTTCTTCTGTGCGCCGACCAGCAGCCGAATGTCGACGTCGAGAGCAGACAGGTAGCTGCGGATGCTCCGATAATGCTGCTCGGCCAGAATCTCGGTCGGCGCCATAAAGGCGGCCTGATACCCTGAATCGATCGCGAGGAGCATTGCAGCGACTGCGACGACCGTCTTCCCGCTTCCCACGTCCCCCTGCAGGAGCCGATTCATCTGGTGACCGGTCTGCGTGTCGCGCCGGATGTCTGAGAGCGCATCCAATTGGCCTTTCGTAGGCTCGAAAGGGAGGACTTCCTCGAGAAAAACGCGGCTCAGGGCGTCCGACTTCTCGAAGACGATTCCGGTCGGTTTCGCCATCTTCTGCTTCCGATTGAGCGCAAGGAGAAGCTGCATGAAGAAAAACTCCTCGAACTTCAGGCGCCGCCTGGCCTCCTCAAGCTCGGCATGACTCTTCGGAAAATGGATTGCACGTAGCGCCACGTTGCCGTCGATCAGCCGATTGGCGGCGCGAATATCTTTCGGGAGGATCTCCGGGATCTCGCGGCCGTGCTCCTTGAAGAGGCCATGGATGATGCGCCGGAACTGCCGGCTGGTCAGACCGACCCGGTCGAACTTGGCCCCTCCCGGGTAAAGGGAGATGATTCGGCCCGTATCGAGGGCCGTGCCCTCCTCCCCGAGCTTGTCGAAATCAGGATGGACCATCGAGAACGACCGGCCGTAGCGCTGCGGCTGGCCATGGAACGCAACCTTCTCGCCCATCTCGAACACCGTGCTGATCCACCGCAGGCTGTTGAACCAGACGCACTTCATCTGGCCGCCATCGTCTCCGACGACCAGCTCGAACCGCTTGCGACGGCCGGGCACCATCCCGAAGGCGACGACCGTGCCGACCACTGTGACGGCGGCCCCCTTGTCACTCAGCTTGCGGATCGGGACGACTATCGAGCGGTCGAGATGGCGTCGAGGATAGAATCTGAGCAGATCGGCGAACGTCTTCACGCCCGAGCCGCGAAGCACCTCGCCCCGCCGCGGACCAACCCCCGGGAGAAATTGGATGTCCGTGCTAAGGATGTTTTCGGCCATCATTCGCGGCGGGATCGGAGGAAACGGATATTCGTACCTTCTCGTCTCAAAGCTAGAAGTTACTGCTTCCGATCCTCAATCCACGCCATGAAGCTTGTTGCTCCCCTCCTCTTGCTCACCTGTATCGCCGTCGGCTGCAGCGCGCAGCACCTGTTGGGACAGACCAATCGCGGGCCGTCGGTCCTCATCGTGACCGCCCATCCAGACGACGACGCGATGTTCGCCGGTTCGGTCTACAAGATCACGCACGAGCTCGACGGTCGCGTCGATCTGGCCTTGATCACCGACGGGGCCGGAGGGTACCGTTTCTCCACGCTGGGCGAGCCGATCTATGGACTGAAACTGACCGATCCGGAAGTCGCCGCCGAGCACCTGCCGGCGATCCGGAAACAGGAGTTGATGCGGGGTGGGAAGATCGTGGGGATGAGCAACTACCACTTTCTCGATCAGCCCGATCGCGGCCGCTCGGACGATCCGGAGGAGTTCTTCGGAGGCGTTTGGGATACGACGTTCGTCAAGAATCGTCTCGAAGACATCATGCGCCAGGGTGACTATGATTTCGTCTTCGTGCACCTGCCCGTGTCTTTCATGCATGCGCATCACAAGGTGGCGACAATGCTTGCGCTCGAAGTCGCATCCGATCTTGAAGACGAAGTCAGGCCCGTTGTGCTGGGCGGGTGGTCGCGTACCTACTCCGATACGACCGCATTTCATTTCGAGCAGCTCGAGGGATACGACATCACCCGCGTAGACCCCGTGCCTCGCGAATTCAATCGCAACCAGCCTATCGGGCTCGACGGCCGGCTGAACTACAACATCGTTCACAACTGGCTCGTCGCCGAGCACAAATCACAGGGAACGATGCAGTTGTTTCTGAGTCGCGACAGCAAGGAACTGTACTTCTACTTTCTCGCAAATGGGGGCCGGGGTCGGGCCGCGTTCGACGCACTCTTCGATAGGCTCAGCATCCCTCGACCGGCACCGTCGGCCTCGACTGAAAACCCGTGATCTTCCGAGCGCGCGTGACGGCGTTAGAGGGAGTGCGTCGCACCTTCAGCGCAAGCAGACCGGACTTGATCAAAATGGTTGAAGCTCAGTATCAGCAGGAGTTCTGGAACGAGGAGGCGCCCACTGCCCGGTTTTCCCATCCGTTGGATCAGGAATGGCTCGCACGAATTGTTTGTCGCGACGCGCGGATCCTGGACTACGGCTGCGGCTACGGACGAACGCTCAGGGAACTGAAAAAGCTCGGTTATTCAGATCTGACGGGACTTGACGTTTCCGCAGGAATGCTCGAGAGGGCGCGCGCCGAGGTTCCGGATGTTCGATTCGTGCATACCCATGGACCTCCATGTCCGCTCCCCGACGCGTCGTTCGATCTCGTCATCCTGTTCGCCGTACTGACCGGCATCCCGCAGGACGACCACCAACGTACCCTTGTCGCCGACGTTGCACGTCTCCTCCGCCCGAGCGGCCATCTCTACGTATCCGATCTTCCACTCCAGACCGATTCTCTTCGGATTACCCGATATCGTAAGGCACGCCCCGACGGCCTTCCTTACGGGGCATTCAAACTGGAGGCAGGCCGCGCGGTGATGAGGCATCATCCTGAGACGTGGTTCGAAGAACTGTTTGCCGCTTTTGACACATTGGAGCGGCGATCGACATTGGTCGACACCATGCGGGGACGAAACGCCGATGCCTTACAATACCTTTTTCGGAAGCCGGCGCGGTGAAGAGAGTGCTTGTCATAACATATTACTGGCCTCCCAGCGGAGGGAGCGGCGTCCAGCGCTGGCTCAAGCTCTGCAAGTACCTTCCGGAATTCGGTTGGGAGCCGATTGTCTACACACCTGAGAACCCTGATGCTTCGCTGACCGATCCGTCACTGGCGGCAAACATTCGGACCGACCAGAGGGTCATCAAGCACCCGATCGTGGAGCCGAGGAGGATCTACGGAAAGGTGATCGGAAAAGGCAAGGGCGGCGCCGACTCGGATGAAATCCTTTATCTCGATCCGTCCCAAAGGTCCTGGAAGCAGAATGCGCTGGTCTGGGCACGCTCGAACCTACTGATTCCGGATGCCCGGTCGCTCTGGATCCGCCCGTCCGTTCGATTCCTCAGCGGGTATCTGCGTGACAATCCGGTGGATGCGATCATTTCGACCGGGCCGCCCCACAGCATGCACGTGATCGCGCGGAACGTCAAGCGAAAGCTCGGGCTGCCGTGGATTGCGGACTTTCGCGATCCCTGGACGGGAATTGTCTACTTCGACCGTCTCCCCTTGTCCAAATGGGCCCTGCGCAAGCACCGCTCACTCGAAGGCTCCGTCCTGCGGGAGGCCGACGCAGTCGTCGACGTGACCCCGTCCTGGGCGGAGAACGATCGCCGGCGAGGCGCGAAGCGAGTGGTTACGATTTACAATGGATTCGACCCTGCCGACCGGCCAGAGGACGCTCCCGCCGCGAGCCGCCGCTTCACGATCAGCCATCTCGGCGTCCTGACGGCGGACCGCAACCACGAGGCCTTCTGGGACGCACTATCAGCGATCGCAGACGGTCGAGCGGATTTCAAGAAGGACCTCGAAGTGCGGCTGATTGGTCGAGCGGATCGAAGCGTCACCCAGTCCAGTGAGAGGATCGGATTGGGCGAAAACGTAGTCGACGTGGGGTATCTCCCGCACGGGGACGCAGTTCGCGAGATGCACGCAGCCGCCGTCCTCCTTCTTCCCATCAACAGACGTCAACACACGGATCCTGGGATCATCCCGGGCAAGCTCTACGAGTATCTCGCGTCCGGCCGCCCCATTCTGCTGATCGGACCAACCGACGGAGACGCGGCCGAGATCGTCAGGCAGAGCGGCGCCGGCGTCGTCTGTGATTATGACGACCTCGCCGGTATCCGCACGGCAATATCTGGATGGTATGATCGTCACACTTCGGGCATACTCAGCGCAGAGTCGTCTGATATCGAGAAGTTCAGCCGTCGGAACCAGGCTCGCGAGTATGCCGAATTGCTGGACGACGTGGTGCCCCGGGCGTAACCGTCATCCCGCACGTAACTGTCATCCCGAACGAAGTGAGGGACCCCTACCTGGATGCGGGGTCCCTCGTCGCTGGCGCTCCTCGGGATGACGGTGGCGCCTGCCCGACTCCGAGCTTCTCCAAGATCTTTTCGAGCGGACAAAACCCCGTAAAACTCGACTGAAACAGGTTCACACCCACGAAAGCCGTGAAGAGATACCAGTAGGGACTTACCCAGTATCCCAAAGCAAGTGAGGCAAGTACAAAGATTCCGGCGAACCGGCGGATGATCATTTCCATGGTTGTTTGTCGTTCAGGGTTCATCCTACATGATTCATAGTTCAGTGTTCAGCGCTTAGCGGTTCAGCGTTCAGCGTTTAGCGTTTAGGACGGGGTCCCACGCTGCGCTCGGGATGACAGTAGCGGTGGGCCGTTTAGCGTTTCTCGTTTAGCGTTTCTCGTTTCACAACTCCTTGATCGCGTCAATCGTAAAGGCCCTGATCGTGTCCGGCGGCTCATGGTCGGCGCTGACGGACCTTAGTCGGGTAACCAGCCGTCCGACTTGCTCCGCCGACGCGACCGTGAAATACATGTTGTTCGCACCGGGAAAGGCCCGGCTTCCCCTCTTCTCGCCTGTGGCTCCCGCACCCAAGACGTCAGGGATTTCAGAATAACCGGTGAGACCCTCGTCGTTGAGGATCGTCCGCACCTTGTCATCCATCGAGGAGTCGGCGATGATCATGAGAAGTTTCATTTGTGCATCTCGTAGTAAAGGAGTGGGATGGCAACGAGGGTCAGCAGGGTGGCCACAACCGCCCCGCTCATGAGGGCGACGCCAAGGCCCTCGAAAATCGGATCGGTCACCATGACCATCCCGCCAATGACGACGGCCAGGGCCGTCAGGATGATTGGACGCGCCCGAATCAGGCCCGAAGCGATCACCGCATCTCGCAGCGGCTGGCCTCGTTCCAGCTCGAGCTGAATAAAGTCGACCAGCAGGATCGAGTTGCGCACGATGATGCCTGCCAGCGCGATCATCCCGATCATCGACGTTGCCGTGAAGAAGGCTCCCGAGATCGCATGCGCGGGCAGGATCCCGACGAGCGTCAACGGAATCGGAGCCATGATCACCAGCGGCGTCGTGAAGGACTGAAACCAGGCGACAACGAGCACATAGATCAGAATGAGTACGGCGGCGAAGGCGATTCCAAGGTCGCGGAAGACCTCGAAGGTAATCCGCCACTCTCCGTCCCAGACCATGAATGTCTCCTCGGTGAGGGACGGCGAGCCGGCCCAGTGCACCTCCATCCCATCATTGATTTCTGACAGCCGATAGCCCATGGCGATCATCGCATAAGCCGGGCTCTCGAGTTCCTGCGCGACATCGGCCGTGATGTAGACCACCGGCCGCAAATTCTTATGAAAGATCGGCGACGACGCCTCGGCCTCGCGAAGACCGGCAAGGCTCACCAGCGTGCGTCCACCTGCCAGGGTCGATACCGGCAGTGCCTTTACGTCTTCGATCGATCCGCGGTCGTGATCGGCGAGCTGCACTCGGATGTTGACCGGCTCGGAGGCTCCCTCGTCATGGAGCAATCCGCCGGAGGCCCCACCGACGGATGCCGCAATCGTGCGGGCGATATCGTTAGGATTTGCACCGACGCGCAGCGCCTCGGCCTGCTGCACGACCGCCTGTATCATCGAATGCGGTTCGGCCACGGACCAATCGACGTCGACCACGCCTTCGGTTGTCTCGAAAATCTCGCGGACGTCCGCTGCCGCGGCGTGACGTGCCTCCGCCGTCGGTCCGTATACCTCGGCCACGAGCGTCGCGTGCACCGGAGGTCCGGGCGGGATCTCTGCCACCTTCACGTCGGCGTTGTAGGCCGTCGCAATGGAATCGATCGCCGGTCGCAGGCGAAGCGCGATGGCGTGACTTTGCTCCGAGCGGTCCCCCTTCCCGACCAGATTGATCTGGACGTCGGCGACGTT
>DATKEJ010000440.1:0-5671 GCA_035512315.1 Rhodothermales bacterium
TTCGCCCAGTGCATACCGTTCTCGTTCCGGCTCGACGAGCGAGGCCTCGGTGGTCAAGTGGTAGTAGAAGCGGAGGCTCGTAGATGCGACGACCTGAGGCCGGATATTCCGGCGAATCGCGCCGTCAAGAGGCGGCTTCGGCGGGAGATGTACGTCCCGAAATGCTTCAGATATCGTTGTTCGAACTGAGCGTTCGGCCCCCCCTGCGCCAAGTTCAGCTCTCTCAGCGTCGGTTCTCCCACCGCGAACGTCGCCACTGGCGTCGGAGGGATCCATTCTCCGCTCCGACCGCGTACGTGGTCTCCGACGCGGCGCAGACTCGGTCAGACTCAGGAAATCGCTGTCGAAAGGCTCGGCTGACCACGCGAGGATGAGAAGGTCCGGACCCATAGGGGCCTCGACCAGTACGGACTCGCGTCTTGTCAACCCTGATGGGATGAGTTCTGAGGGTTCAGAATCTAAATTCGAAGGAAAGAGGTGCTCCAGCCCTCCGTCCGTCGAGAACCTGAGTATCGAAACGTGCACTCCCTCAGGAAGACCGTTTCTGATTTCGACTTCGAACGTTCGTCCGGGTGCGTGTACGAAAACGGTGGAAGCGGCCCGGCCCGTTCGGGACTTCTCCCCCACGACTTTCATCGTCACGCCTACGTGCTCCTCAGCCGGTCCAGCGTCCCCATAACGGTTCTGCAGATCGAAGCTGAAGGCCGGATGCAATGCACCTAAGGCGAAGAGTAGGGCCATGATATGTGATCGCTTCGGCATGGTATCCTCGATCAACCTGTTAAATGTAAACGTCGGCCGTCTTTCCCAGCGTCTCAGCCGCGTCAATGCGTCTGTTCGGTTTGACGGATCGATAATAAAGCTAACAATGCGTCTCAGTTAGGTCGAACTCCTCGGAAGCCTCGCGGCAGGCTCACCGTATGGTCCGCACCTCTGACTTCGGACCAAACCTATATATTCTTACAACGTTATATTGACATATCTATATGTAACGATGTATATTCATCCATGTCAGAGAAGAAATCGGTCAGAGACGTTCACCCCGACAAGCTCAACAGGAGCGCGGAGGTGATCCGTACGCTCGGTCACCCCGATCGGCTGAAGATCGTGGAAGTCCTCGAGAAAGGGGAGGCCACCGTCACCCATATCCAGGACGAGTTGGAACTCCCGCAGGCCACGGTCTCCCAACACCTCGCCAGGATGCGCGGATGCGGCATCGTCCAAAACCGCCGCGACGGCGTCAATGTCTACTATCGCATCAACGAGCCGAAAGTCTACAACATCCTGAACTGCATCCGGCGGTTCGATAAATGACCCCATCACGCCATGACCAGCACTTGGCTCATTTGCGTTAATTACATATGAATATTGCAATATATACATTAATGTTTGGGATGATGGGGGCGGAGCCTCCCGACACACTCCATCTGTCGCTCGACGTGGCGCTGGATCGAGTCCGCACCGTTAACCCGGTCGTGATCGCCGAACGGAAATCCGCGCTGGCCATGGCGCAGTTGCCCAAGGAAGCCAGCCGCGCGTTTCTTCCAAGTCTTTCGATCGAGGCCGGAGGGATGCGCACCACCGATCCGGTCGCCCTCTTCGGCACCAAACTATGGCAGGGCAACTTCGCCGAGACGGACTTTGCGCTCAACGCACTGAACGATCCGGACGCGTACACCGATTTCGACGTCACGGCCACGGTCCAGCAGCCCATCCTTACTCCTGAAGGGATCTTCGGATACAAGGCCAGCCGAAAAACAGCCGCCGCGAGTGAGGCCGCGGCCGAGCGGCAGACGGAGGACATGCTCCTGCAGACCATCCAGGCGTATTGGGGCGCGATTCTCGCCTCGGAACGCATCGCACTCCTGGAGGCCGCACTCGCTTCGGCACGATCTCACGAGCAGCAGGCCCGCGCTCTCCACGAACAGGGGTTGGTTACAGGACTCGATGCGCGGATGGTCTCTGTCCATGCCGCCGCAATCGACGCCCAGCGCATCGGCAGCGTCGCTGAGGCGGAGAATGCCCGCTCGGCAGTCAAGGTGCTGCTCGCCCTGGACGAATCGACACCCATCGAACTCTCCGGAGACCTGGAGGAACAGCTCCTCCAGACGGAATCCATGACGGAATCGATGCGCCGGGATCTCGACGCCGCCTCGCTTGCGCTTGATGCCGCGAACTTGAACGTAAAACGGGCCGTCGGGACCAATCTCCCGAACATCGGAGCTTTCGGATCGGTCGCGCAGCACAGCAACGACAGTCCATGGGGGTCCGGCAGCGGGCACTGGACCGTCGGCGTGCGCCTCACGTGGAAACCCTTCGCGGGATTGTCCGGCATCGGCGCCGTCGAGAAGGCCAAAGCGGAACGAGACGCGCGAGCCGCACAATTGCAGGCGGCAACTTCACAGGCAACGCTCGAGCAGGTCCAGGCAGAACGCAATCGTAACGCCGCCCTCGAGAAGCTGAACGTGGCCGCCCGCGCAGAAGAGGAGGGGGAGACTGCGGTCACGCAGGCCGAAGTTCGATACAGGACCGGCATGTCGACGATCACTGAACTCCTCGACGTCCAGGCCGCCCACACCGAAGCCGCACTGCGTCATCAGGCGGCGCAATACGAAGCGGTCGTGGCGCAAGCTGCACTGAAATTCGCACACGGAGTACTGAACAAATGAAAAAATACATCCCTTACCTGTTGATCGTGCCTGTCCTGACGGCCGCAATTGGCTGCAGCGAAGCCCCGGGAGAGCCTGCCGCTGCTTCCACGCAATGGGAATCTGAGCCATCCGTCCAGGTCGTCGCACAGGAGCTTCCGACCTTCATCGTCGTCGACGGCCGCGTTGCGGCCAGACATGAGATCGAGGTCGCCACGCGCATGATGGCGCACATCACGGCCATTCCCGTCGATGTCGGCGATCGCGTTCAGAAGGGCGCCGTTCTGGTCCGACTTGGCGTCGAAGACATCGACGCGAACCACGCGAGTGCGAAAGCCGCCGTCGAGGCCGCGTCTCTTGCCGCTGCAGAGGCGCGACGTCACGTTGCCAGGATGGATACCCTCGTGGCGGTGGACGCCGTACCCACGGTTCAAGTAGATCAGGCGCGTCTTCAGCTAGCGGCCGCCGAATCGCAGCTCGTGATGGCGCAGTCAGGTCTAAGAAGCGTGGAAGCGGCCGCAAGCTACTCGACTATCGTCGCACCGTTCGCCGGAACCGTCGTGTCGCGGTACGCCGATCCGGGCGACATGGCCGCGCCGGGGATGCCGCTCCTCGTCATTCAGGATGAGACCGCAAGAGAAGGTCGCATTGCCGTTCCGTCATCAGCGCGCGAGCATGTACGCGCCGGTGCGACAATCGAGATTTCAGCAGCCGGATTTGAGCCACTAATGGCCGAAATCACGTCAGTCAGCACGGGCGTCGACCCCATGACCGGGACGGTCCAGGTCATCACTGAACTTCCCAAGGACTGGGTTCCGGGAACGACCCTTACAGCCAATGTACCTGTCGGCATGCGTCAAGGCATCGCGATACCCCAGTCCTCAGTAGTCCGCCGCGGCCAGTTGACGGGAGTCCGCGTCGTCGGCGAGGACGGTCCCGCGATCCGGTGGGTTCGCCTCGGCCGCCGAGTCACCGGCCCTGAAATGGATACGCCTCACGTTGAAATCCTGAGCGGGCTCACCGCCGGGGAACAGATCGTATTATGAAAATCGGCATTTCGGGCGGCATCGCCCAACGATTCCTGACGTCCAAGCTCACTCCGCTGCTGATCGTGGCGTCGGTGGTCGCCGGCGTCGGTGCCTTGATGACGACGCCGCGTGAGGAAGAGCCGCAGATTCGCGTTCCGATGATCGACGTGGCGGTCGGACTGCCCGGCGCATCGCCCCGCGAAGTCGAGCGCCTCATCATGGAGCCTCTCGAGCGCGCAATCTGGGAGATGAGCGGGGTCGAGTACGTATACGGCGCCGCGATGTCGGACGGCGCGATGGTAACGGCCCGTTTCGAAGTAGGCACTGATCCTGAGGTGGCGTTGACGCGTCTTTGGGGGAAACTGCTCGCCAACGGTGCGAAGTCGCCTCCCGGCGCCACGCCCCCGCTTGTCACGCTTCACGGCATCAACGAGGTGCCGATCATGACGCTGACCCTATCGGGGGGAGGAGACGCGGGCGACGGATACATCCTCCGCCAGCAGGCGGTCGAGCTTGCCGGCGAGCTGAAACGACTGCCCGACGTCGCGGAGACGTGGGTCATCGGCGGGGCGCCCCGCGAGGTCAAGGTTACTTTCGATCCTCAAGCGCTCGTGCATCACGGGCTTTCGGCGGGAGCGGTACTGCATCAACTCGGTGTGGCCAACGCGGAACTTCCGGCCGGTGAGATCCTCTCGGGCAATCGATCGGTTCCGGTGCGCGTGGGACATCTCTTCCGCAGCGTCGATCAGATCGAAGACGTTGTCGTCGCCGTCATTGCCGACCGTCCAATCCGGTTAGGTGACGTCGCCACGGTTGAAGACGGGCCCGCACTTCCGGACCAATACGTCGAATTTCTGCCTGGCGGCCACGGTGCCTCGTTCTTTGAACCGGCAGTGACAATCGCTCTCGCAAAGCGGGAGGGAAAGAACGCCGCCACGATCGCACATCAGGCGGAAGAACGTGTCGCGCAACTGACAGGCAGCCTCATTTCGTCCGACGTTCGCGTGACGGTCACGCGCAACTACGGCGAGACGGCGACGGAAAAATCGAGCGAGCTCCTGTTCCACATTCTGATCGCCACATTCGGCGTCGTACTGCTGGTCTGGTTCGCGTTGGGATGGAGAGAGGCCCTAATCGTTCTCGTGGCAGTTCCTGTCACACTGGCGCTGACCTTGCTCGTCTACCGGCTCTATGGGTATACGCTGAACCGTATCACCCTCTTTGCGCTCGTATTCGCGATCGGAATTCTGGTTGACGACGCCATCGTCGTTGTCGAGAACATCGCCCGCCACATGCGAATGGGGCGCCGGGAGGCGAAGGAAGCCGCGATCCTGGCCGTCGATGAGGTCGGAAACCCGACGATCCTCGCGACGCTCACGGTGGTGGCATCGATCCTGCCGATGGCGTTCGTGTCGGGATTGATGGGGCCCTACATGCGGCCCATCCCGGTCGGCGCTTCCGTTGCCATGATCTTCTCGCTGGCGGTAGCCTTTATCGCCACGCCGTACCTGGCGATCCGACTGCTCAAGCGTCACAAATCCGATGCCGAAACAAGCGATCACGAGGAAGCTTCTACCGGCAAGCTGGCGACGCGCTACCGGTTGTTCATGGAGCGATTGGTCAACAGCTCGAAGCGCCGGCTCGTCACTTACGGTGTGCTGGTCGTGCTGCTTCTCGGGTCGATGGCCCTGGTCCCGCTCCGGGCCGTTACGGTCAAGATGCTTCCATTCGACGACAAGAGTGAATTTCAGGTCATTGTCGACATGCCCGAGGGAACGACCCTAGAGCGGACGGCCGAGGTTGCAAAAGCAATTGCCGTTGCCGTCGCGCGCGACGAGTCGGTGAGCGACGTGCAGACGTATGCGGGAATCGCTGCACCGTTCAATTTTAACGGGCTCGTGCGACATTACTTCCTGCGTCGCGGACCGAACGTCGCCGACGTCCAGATCAATCTGGTCGGGAAGGGGGACCGCTCGGAGCAAAGTCACGCCATCG
>DATKEJ010000441.1:0-12591 GCA_035512315.1 Rhodothermales bacterium
GGTAAACCTCCTAAGCGGCGAAGTCCTCTACGAACGGAACGCCCGAAAGAGCTTCGTCCCCGCATCCAACATGAAGCTCTACACGTCGGCCGCCGCGCTGAATCAACTGGGCCCCGGCTTCACCTACGAGACGCGTCTGTACGCATTTGGACCGGTAGTGGACTCTGTCCTTCACGGCCACCTCGTGGTGCGCGGATCAGGCGATCCGACGATCGGCGGACGCTACAACGACGGCGACTTGACCGCGACGTTCAGGGATTGGGCCGACTCGCTTCGCAACCACGGCATTGCGCGGATCAACGGAGACATCGTGGGAGACGACGACGTTTTCGATGACGTCGGGCTCGGCGTCGGGTGGAACTGGGACGACGAGACCTACTGGTATTCGGCCGAAGTCGGCGGACTGGTCTTCAACGACAACTGCGTGGACGTAACGATCACCGGCACGTCTCCTGGCCGGGCCGGCGAGGTCACCTGGGCTCCGGACATGACCGATTACGTCGACGTCGTGAATGCGACGTTGACCATCCACCCCGATTCGTCGATCGAAGAGGGCTACGAGCGCGAGCGGGCTTCGAATCGAATCAGGCTGTACTCGGGCGTGCCGGCGGGACGCGAGGATCGGGAGTCGATCACCGTTGCGAATCCCACCCGTTACTTCGTTCACGTGCTCAGGAGCACGCTCGTCTCGGAGGGTGTCCCGGTCTCAGGAAACGTGGTGGACGTCGATGACGCTCCTTTGCGTCCCGACTATTCCAGCTCCGGCGCCATGATCGTGGCGCGGTACGTCTCCCCGCCTTTGTCGGAGATCGCCGCCGTCATCAACAAACCGAGCCAGAATCTGTGGGCCGAGCAGGTGCTGAAAACGCTCGGGTTGTATGCGCCTCCCGACACGCTGAACGGCGTTCCGCTCCCTGTTGCCGGTACGGCGGAGCGAGGAGTCGAGTTCGCGATGTCGACTTCGCGGCTGCGGGCGTCGACACCAGCCGGTTTCGGATGGCGGACGGTTCGGGGCTTTCGCGGATGAATCTGATCACCCCCGAAATGAACACGAACCTGCTCCGCTTCATGTGGACCCACCCAGACACGAGCGTTTCGGGCGCATTCCTGCGTTCTCTTCCGGTGGGAGGGGTCGACGGAACGATTGACAATCTGGTCGACGAGGGGCCGGCGGTCGGCAACCTCCGCGCAAAAACGGGGAGCTTGACGGCCGTCAGAAATCTGAGCGGGTATATAAGATCGGGCGCGGGCACTCCCCTCGCGTTCGCACTCCTGTGCAACAACTTCACGGTCAAGACAAAGGAGGTGAACGAGGTGCAGCGGGCGTTTGTGGATCTACTCGCGAGGTATAGGGAATAGTTCGAGGTTCGACGTTCGAGGTTCGACGTTCGAGGTTCGACGGCTACCCGAAACCTAACCCCCTCTTAACGAGTGACACCCACCTCTTCTGGAGGCAAATACTCTTACTCATGTCTAAGAAACCCAAATTCCGTTCCACGACGGTCCTCGGAGTCATCCACAACGGCAAATGCGCGCTCGGGGCCGACGGCCAGGCCAGTATGGGTGAGGTGATCCTCAAGCACAATGCGAAGAAAGTGCGCACGCTGTACGGCAGTACGATCCTCGCCGGCTTCGCAGGATCGACCGCCGACGCCTTCGCCCTCTTCGACCTCTTTGAGAAGAAACTCGAGGAATTCCGTGGAAACGAGCTGCGCGCAGCCGTTGAACTGGCGAAAGAGTGGCGTATGGACCGCTACCTGCGGCGGCTCGAAGCCCTACTCGCAGTAGCGACAATCAACCGGCTGCTTCTAATCAGCGGCACAGGCGACGTGATCGAGCCCGACGACAATATCATCGCCGTCGGATCGGGCGGAAACTATGCGCTCGCGGCAGCGCGGGCCTTGGTTGAGCATGCCCCGGCAATGTCGGCGCACGATATCGTGCAGGCGGGATTGAACATTGCCGGAGACCTGTGCGTCTATACGAACAAACAGCAGCTCATTCTCGAACTGCCCGATCCAAACCGGCTGTAGAGCCGCCGAAACGCTCGTTCGCAAAATGAAGGAAATGACTCCGCGGCAGATCGTCGCTGAACTCGATAAGTACGTCATCGGCCAGGATGAGGCCAAGAAAAGCGTGGCCATCGCACTCCGCAATCGTTGGAGACGAAGAAACGCCGATGAGGAAATCCGAGATGAGATCATCCCCAACAACATCATCATGATCGGGCCCACGGGCGTCGGCAAAACCGAGATCGCCCGTCGCCTGGCCAGACTGGCCGAGGCGCCGTTCGTGAAAGTGGAGGCCACCAAGTTCACCGAGGTGGGCTATGTGGGAAGGGACGTCGACAGCATGATCCGGGATCTCACCGACGTCTCGGTCAACATGGTCCGGGCCGAACAGACGGCCCGCGTCCGCGAGCGAGCCGTCGAGCTCGCCGAGGAGCGAATCCTCGACCTCCTCATCCCGCCCGCGGCTGCCAAAAAGGACCCCGGTGTGCAGGGACCGGGCTTTGTCCTACAGTCGGGACGCGACACGGATGCCGAGGCGTCGGTTCCGTCCGACGAGTATGAGCTTCGCGAGCGGACGCGCGAGAAATTCCGCGAGAAGCTGAAGCGCGGCGATCTCGACAAGCGCGAGATCGAGATCGACGTCGCGGCCGATCAGCCAGCGATGATGCAGGTGTTCGGTCCAATGGGAATAGAGGAAATGGGCCTGAACCTGCAGGATATGTTCGGGAATCTGGCGGGCAAGCGTCGCAAGAAGCGGCGGCTCAATGTGACCGAAGCGTGCGAAGTGCTGACCAATGAGGAAGCCGAGAAGCTCGTCGACATGGAGGCCGTCACGAAGGAGGCGCTCGACCGCGTGCAGCAGGCCGGCATCGTGTTCATCGACGAAATCGACAAAGTCGCGGCGCCGTCTGCCGCGCGGAACGGATCGCCCGACGTCTCACGCCAGGGCGTGCAACGCGACCTCCTTCCAATCGTCGAAGGATCGACCGTTACGACCAAGTACGGCCTAGTCAAGACGGACCATGTTCTGTTCATCGCGTCTGGCGCATTCCATATGGCCAAGCCGTCGGACCTCATCCCGGAACTGCAAGGACGCTTCCCAATCAGGGTCGAATTGTCGAGCCTGACGGAGTCCGATTTCGTGCGCATTCTCACTGAGCCGCGGAACGCCCTCCTCAAACAGTACCAGGCGCTTCTCGCATCCGAAGGGGTCGACATTTGGTTCTCCGACGACGCCGTGAAGGCAATCGCCCGAATCGCCGCCGAGGTGAACGACCAGGTGGAGAATATCGGAGCGCGGCGGCTGCATACGATCCTGACGACGCTGCTGGAGGAAATACTCTTCGAGGTCCCGGATATGCACACTGGAGACAGAATCGAGATCACGGAGGATCTGGTGGAAGAGCGCTTGGCCGCGATCGCGAGGAATAGGGACCTGAGTGAGTATGTGTTGTAAGGATGACCATGTCCGTCCGTCCCATCCTGAGGCTAGGCAATCCCGACCTCCACCGAATCTGTCGGCCGATCCAGAAAGAGGAGCTGGCATTTGCGTCACTGATCATTACCGATCTGCATGACACCCTTTTTCACTTCCGGCACGGCCACGGCATGGGCCGTGCGATCGCCGCGCCGCAAATTGGGGCCTTCGTGCGCGTCGTCTATATGCACGTCGGAAAACCGACGGTTCTCATCAATCCCGAGCTTCACGACTTGAGCGAGCAGAAATTCACGATATGGGACGACTGTATGTCGTTTCCCGACCTGCTCGTAAAAGTCGAGCGTCACGTGCGCTGCCGGGTCGTTTACCGTGACATGGAGTGGGTCGAACGGTCGATACCCCTCGAGGGCGACCTGTCGGAACTTCTCCAGCACGAATGCGACCACCTCGACGGCATCCTGACAGTGTCACGGGCCGTCGATGCCCAATCGTTTGCTTATCGGGAGGAATTCGACGGGCCCCGGGTGCTATCCTGACCGACTGGTGACTCGCTTCGTTTGTACTTTCTGATTTCGAAGTTCGAGGTTCGAGGTTCGAGGTACCCTTCCCGCAGGATCATGCTCATCAGCTCCTATCGCCTTTTGAGTCAGCCTCCAGGCCCGGACGCTACCTGCAGGTCCGAGACCAATGCTCCCGGCAAAGAATCGACACATGAAACTTGGAACTTCGAACTTCGAACCTCGAACCACGAACGATGAGACATAGCCGACTCATGGTCACCGCGGCCCTGCCCTACGCGAATGGGCCGCTTCACGTTGGACACATCGCGGGGGCTTATCTCCCGGCCGATCTGTACTGCCGTTATCAGCGGTTGAAGGGTCGTGACGTGGTGTTTGTGTGCGGCTCCGACGAGCACGGCGTGCCGATCATGATGCGCGCGCGCGCCGAGAAGAAAACGCCAAAGGAGATCGTCGACCGCTACCACGAGCTCATCGAGGAGACGTTCGCGAAACTCGGCATATCGTTCGACTACTACGGACGCACTTCATCGGCAGTCCATGCGGAGACGAGTCGTGAGTTCTTCAGAAAGCTCGCGGCCCACGACGTGTTCCGAATCAAGTCGGAGAAGCAGCTGTTCGATCCTGAGGCGGGAATGTTTCTCGCCGATCGGTTCGTGATCGGCACGTGTCCGAACTGTCAATTCGACGGAGCCTACGGTGACCAGTGCGAGCGGTGCGGGACGTCTCTGAGCCCGGCCGAACTCATCAATCCTCGCAGTACGATCACGAACGCGACTCCGGTCGAGAAGGAGACCACGCACTGGTACATGCCGCTGGGCGACTTCGAGAAGCGGCTGCGGTAGTGGATCGACGGTCATCCGGAATGGAAACCGAACGTTCTCGGCCAGGTCAGGAGCTGGCTCAACGAGGGCCTCCGCGACCGCGCGGTGACCCGCGACCTTCCCTGGGGGATTCCGGTTCCTGAAGACGTGGCCGCCGCGATGGGTATCGATGCATCGGGCAAAGTGCTTTACGTGTGGTTCGACGCGCCCATCGGGTACGTTTCCGCCACCAAGGAATGGGCCTCGAAAAAAGGCGACCCGGAGCGGTGGAAGAAGTACTGGCAGGCGGAGGATACTAAGCTGGTTCACTTCATTGGAAAGGACAACATCGTCTTCCACTGCCTCATCTTCCCGGCGATGCTGATGGCGCACGGCGACTACGTGCTGCCCGAGAACGTGCCGGCCAATGAGTTCCTGAATCTCGAGGGGCAGAAGCTGTCGACGAGTCGGAACTGGGCGATATGGGTTCACGAGCACCTCGCGAGCTTCCCGGCCGATCCTTTACGGTACGCGCTCGCGACCATGCTTCCCGAATCGAAGGATTCCGACTTCTCGTGGAACGATTATCAGGCTCGCGTGAACTCGGAGCTCGCCGACGTGCTGGGCAACTTCGTCCACCGAACGACGACCTTCATCAACCGGTATTTCGAGGGGAAGGTCCCGCATCTCGAGAGTCCGCAGGGAGTCGATCTGGACGTGTTGGCGAAACTCGCCGAGGGGCCGGCACGCATCGGGGCCGCCTACGAGTCGTTCCGTTTTCGAGACGCGGTTTTCGAAACGATGGCGCTCGCCCGTCTCGGAAATAAGTATTTCAACGACACCGCCCCTTGGAAGACGATCAAGACCGACCCCGAGACGTGCGGAAACACGCTCCACGTATCGCTTCAGATTTGCGCGTCGCTGGCGGTTCTTCTGGATCCGATCGTGCCGAATGCCGCCGCTCGGCTGCGAGAGACGCTGAACCTCCAGGATGTCCGCAGCAGCTTGCCCGACGCTTCCGGCTCAGGCAAGATTGGCTGGGATCAGGCTGCGTTCTCTCTGCTTCCGAGCGACGACCGGATCGGCACACCCGAGCCGCTCTTCCTCAAAATGGAGGATGAGGTCATCGAGGCGGAGCGCGCAAAGCTCGGAGCGACCGCCGGCGTGGGCATCCCGGCGTATCAGCCGCTCGGCGACACGATCGATTTCGATTCCTTCGCCAAGCTCGACCTGCGTGTGGCTACCGTTATCTCAGCGGAGCGGGTCGAGGGAACAGACAAGCTGCTTCGCCTGATGGTCGATCTCGGGTTCGAACGCCGCCAGATCCTTGCCGGGCTGGCGATGCACCTGAAGCCGGAAGACCTTATCTCCCGTCGCGTGGTCATTGTGGCGAATCTCAAGCCCCGTAAAATAAGAGGCTTAGAGAGCATGGGAATGCTACTTGCGGCCGAGACGCCGGATGGGAAGCTCGTCCCGTTGAGCGCGGAGGCAGATCCGGGGTCGGTGGTGAGATAGGTACTTGGTACTTGGTACTTGGTACTTGGTGCAGGGTGCAGGGTGCAGGTGTCACTCTCTGACGTGGTCCCCCGCCGGAGGGGGCGGCTAAGCGCCGAAAGTCACTCGAAAGGTCGGTTTGCCACCCTGGTCGGCGCGCAGCCGGGGGAGGTTACTTTCTGGCGCAAGCAGGCGGACCGTTGTCGACCCCACAGTGGTCACGGCACCGCCTGCCCGACGTATCAACGAAATAGGTGGGCGTCATGCAACAATCCGCCCCTCTGCGCGTGGTCATCCTTTTCATTCCCCACGCATTGGACGTGAGGCGGCAACGTGCGGCCGAGGCCATAAGATCCCATCGAATCTGTGCTGCGATCAAGACGTTTTCTGACTCTCCTATCGACGCCGGTTGTCGTTCTGAGCCTGGCGTGCTCCGACGCGCAGGAAGGCGACCGGCGGTCTGATGCAGGCCGCAACGTGTCGGCCGTGGAGGTAGTCAAGGCGCAGTACGGGTCACTTCCGCTCCGGTACCGGCTGAGTGGAATAGTCCGTTCAGCGAACCAGGTCGCCATCTACCCTGAGATCAGCGCCAACGTGGTCAGCGTGCCGGTGCAGACAGGCGAGAAGGTGCGGGCCGGCGATCCTCTGGTCTATCTGAGGGACACTCAGCTTCAGGAACAGGTGCAGCAGGCCGAGGCGGCGCTCGACGTCGCCAGGGGCGAGCAGCGTAGAGCAGAAGCAAACCTCCGGGAGCTGGAGTCGCGGCTCGACAGAACGCGCCAGCTTGCCGCCCAGCGGTTCCAGAGCGAGCAGGAACTCGAGTCGCTGGTCGCGCAGGTCGATGCCGCCAGTGCAAGCCTCGAACAGGCGACCGCACGGGTTGCGCAGGCAGCAGCCCTACTAAACGAACGCCGGGAGGAGTTCGGGAGAACGGTGGTTCGCGCACCGATCTCCGGCAATGTCGGCCGGCGCAACGTGGAGGTCGGGATGCGCGTCGACCAAGGGACACAGTTGTTTATGATCGGCTCGCTCGACCTGATGCAGGTTGAGGTTTCAGTCCCCGATGAGATGGCGGGCAGGATCCAACGGGGACAGACCGCCCTCATTGGCTCGCCCGCCCTGGGCGACAGCACGATCTACGCCCAGGTTTCACGCATCTCCCCGTTCCTACAGCCCGGGAGTTTCAGCGCAGCGGCTGAAATCGACGTTCCGAATTCGGGCGGTCTGCTCTTGCCTGGCATGTTCGTCACCGTCGACGTACTGTATGGAGAGAGCGAGCAGGCCACACTTGTGCCGACAAGCGCGCTGTGGGAGGATCCCTCGACCGGCGTACTGGGCGTGGTCGTGGCTCAGTCGCTCGGCACCGAAATCCCGGTGGAGGAACCCGAGTCGTTTGACGAGGAGGCCCCTCCGCCCTTGCTCGCGGCAACCCCGATGGTCTTTCAGCCGGTCGAAGTACTGGCTAGAGGTGGCGACGCGGTCGGCATAGCAGGCGCGGCGCCCGATACCTGGGTCGTAGTCGTCGGCCAGCACCTGCTTGACGGAATCGCGAACGAGCGCATTTCGGCGCGCGCACGTATGGTCCCCTGGGCGCGTATCTCGTCCCTCCAGGATCTGCAGGACGAGGATCTACTCAGACAGTTTATGGCCAAACAACAGCAGATGAGCAAACAGACATTGGGGACGGAAGCGGAACCCGTTGATTCGACGGCGTCGCCCGCAGGCGGCGCCTCAGCAAGCGACTAGCGGTATAGGTACCAAGTACCAAGCACCAAGTACCAAGCGAATGGCATCCCTGACCGACCTCTCGATCAAGCGCCCGGTGGCCACGACGATGTTCTATCTCGTGGTCCTTACGGTGGGCGTGGTCGGTCTTCTGTTTCTGCCGGTCGACCTCCTTCCTCCGATCGAGTTTCCGCGCCTTACTGTCTACACGCGGTATGCGAACGTCGGACCGGAGGAGATGGAGCAGATCATAACTGATCCCATCGAAAACGCCCTCTCGGGCATCCCGAATCTCGAGCGGATGTCATCGAACAGCGAGGAAGGGATTAGCCGGGTGACCCTGGATTTCTCCCAGGGCACGACGATCGACGAGGCCGCCAACGACGTCCGGGCCGCGCTCGACCGAATTCGCGACCAGATTCCGCTCGAGGCCGAGCAGCCTGGAATCTGGAAGTTCGACCCTAATCGGATTTCCATCGTCACCGTGTCGGTAGAGTCTCGCCGGGACATGGAGTCTCTGACTCGCATCCTCGAGCGTGAGATCGCTCAGCGATTCGAACAGATTCCCGGAGTGGGGACGATTCAGGTCCGCGGAGGAGTGTATCGGCAGGTCAACGTCGATCTCAAACGTGATCGCCTCCGGGCGGCGGGACTGACGCCGCTCCAGGTTCAGCAGGCCATTTCGCGGGAGAATACGACGCTTCCGGGCGGCAACGTCAAGGAGGGGGTGCACGATCAGTATGTACGAACAGTGGGCGAGTTCGAGTCTATCGAGCAGATCGCGTCGACCGTCGTCACCATCGTAGACGGCGCTCCGGTGTATGTAAGAGACGTCGCTGAGGTGCACGACGGGTTCGAAGATATCCAGCGGCTCGCTGAACTTCGCGGGATGCCGGTCATCCGACTCTGGATCCAGAAGCAGAGCGGCGCCAATACCGTCACCGTCGCGCGTTCGATCCGGGAGGAGGTCGACCGGATCAATACCGAGCGGGAAGATCTCCGGATGACGGTGATCAGCGACCAGAGCACGTTCATCCAGAACTCGATCGACAATGTTCGACGGTCGGCCTTCTGGGGCGGCCTTCTAGCGGTGCTCGTTCTTTACCTGTTCCTGCGAAACGGGTCGTCGACGTTCGTGATCGCGTTGGCCATTCCAATTTCTGTGATCGCCACGTTCGGGTTGCTCTATTTCGGTGGACTGACGCTCAACCAGATGACGTTCGGAGGCCTGGCCCTGGGAATCGGGCTCATGGTCGACAACTCGATCGTGGTGCTGGAGAACATCGTCAGGCATCGAGAGGAGAAGGGCGATTCCCTCCTCGGCGCCGCTAGTCACGGCGCCAGAGAGGTTGTCGGTGCGATCATCGCGTCGACGCTCACGACGTGCGTAATCTTCCTCCCGCTCGCATTCACTCAGACGACGTCGGGCGCACTGTTTCAGGCTCTTGCCGTCGTGGTCGTGTTTGCGCTCATATGTTCGCTGCTCGTCGCGCAGACGCTGGTTCCGGTCCTTGCCAGTCGATTCCTCTCGATCAAGCCCGCTCAGGCTGACGACCAGTCGAACAGGGCCCGGTTCATGCAGCGGTTTGCAGGGTGGGAGCGACGTTACGCGGGATTCCTCGAAAAGGCCCTCCTTAAGCGCTACGTCGTCTTCAGCATCGCGCTCGGATCGGTTGTGGTCGCGTTGACACTCTGGCCGTTGATCCCGATCGAACTGGCTCCGCAGACCGATGCCGACGAGATCGACGTCGACATGGAGATGGCTCAGGGGACCAATATCGCCGTCGTTAAGGAGTATCTCGACGAGCTCGAACGTGCCGTTCGGCCGCTCCTCCCTCCCGGCGATATCGACAGCTACTCCACGGAGGTTCGCGGCAGCGACGCCGAAATCGAGATCCGCATGGTGCCGGCCGATCAGCGAAGCATCAGCAGCCAGGAACTCGCGGATCGAATTCGCGACCATGTCGAGGGCATGATTCCGGGCGCTCGAATCCGCGTCCAGGCGCAGTCAGGACTTTGGATTCTGAGGCGGATCTTCAGTTCGGGCGACGGAGAGGACGACGTGCAGATCGAGATCCGCGGATACGACCTCGGTACGGCGGATGACGTTGCGCGCCAGATAATCCGCCGGATCGAACCGATACGCGGAATCGCCGACGTTCAAATGAGCCGCCGAGAGGGGCGCCCTGAACAGAACGTGACGTTCGATCGCGCCAAGATCGCGCAAGTCGGGCTGTCAGTCGAGGGCGTGGCAAGAGCGATTCAGACAGCCGTCGGCGGAAGCCGGGCCGGCCTCTTCCGAACGGAGGGCGAGCACTTTCCGATCGTCGTCAGGCTGCGACCGGAAGACCGCCTCAACGTTCAGGATCTCGACAACATCGCCGTTGAAGCGCCCGGAGGCCGAATCATCCCCGTCGCTTCGCTCGTCGAGGTGGAGCGCGACCGTGGACCGACCTCGATCCGGCGCGTCGACGGACGACGTGTAACCTACGTGACTGCCACACTCGAGAGCGGCGTCGCGCTCGGAGATGCCGTCAATGAGATCCGCGATCGTGTGGCCGGATTGCCACTCCCGGAGGGATATGCGATCTCTTTCGGCGGCGAATACGAGGAACAGCAGAAAGCCCAGGGTGATTTTCTTATTGCCGTAATTATGGCGTTTTTATTAATTTATATGGTGATGGCAGGCCAGTTCGAGCGGTTCCTGGATCCGGTGATCGTGATGTTCGCAGTGCCAATGGCAATCGTGGGTGTAGTGCCTACGCTTCTCCTTACCGGCACGACGTTCAACGTGCAGAGCGCAATGGGCCTCGTGATGCTCATCGGCATCGTCGTGAATAATGCGATCGTCCTCGTCGACTACATCAATCTGCTCCGACGCGAGCGCGGAATGGACGTACACGACGCCGTAATTGAGGCCGGCCGGCTTCGCCTGCGTCCGATCCTCATGACGACCCTCACCACTATCATGGGCCTGCTGCCCCTCGCAATCGGCCTTGGCGCCGGAACCGAGATCCAGGCGCCACTCGCCCGGGTCGTCATCGGCGGGCTCGCCGCGTCGACATTGATCACGCTCGTGCTCATTCCCACAGTGTATGTGAGTGCCTATCGGGTAAAGGAGAAGCTCGTGGCGCTCACGAGTAGATGATGGAGGAGGAAGACTCGGCGTCGGACTTCGGACTTCGGACCTCCGACACCGTCAAACGCCACTGGACTCACACCGTCAAGGTCGACGATCGTCCCGCCGACCTCAGAAGGGCGGCGCGAGTCCCCTCGATCGTCATCCGGTTTCAGGATCGTACGCGCCGCCCCCAATCTAATGCGTGCCGTTTTCGAAAGACGTCGAAAAGCCACCGTACGAGTAGGGCGTAACTACAATTCTCCCACATCAGACGGGCAGTCGGAACCAAACCCTAACCGGAGTGTGCAAAGCGATCTTCGAGAAACCGGCGCCACGCAACGAGATCAGCCCCTCCCCCGTCGTGGAAGAGGGGCTTCTTAGTTTTCAAGCATCAACCCAAAAACAGCGCACTGATGAGAGACGAAACACACGCAGTCCACACGGGCTACGAGACCGAGGAAACCACGAAGGCGATCGCCGTCCCCATCTACCAGACGGTCGCCTACGAATTCGACGATGCTCAGCACGCCGCCGACCTTTTCAACCTCGTCGTGCCGGGAAACATTTATTCCCGGATCATGAACCCGACCGTGGCCGTGCTCGAGCAGCGAATCGCCGCACTCGAAGGCGGTATCGCAGCGTTAGCTACCAGCGCAGGAAGCGCCGCCATCAACTACTCGATCCTCAATATCGCGTTTGCCGGCAGCAACGTCGTCAGTGTGCCACAACTCTACGGAGGCACCTACACGCTGTTTGCGCACATGCTCCCGAAGCAGGGCATCGACGTCCGGTTCGCGGCAGACGACAAGCCGTCAAGCATTGAGAAGCTCATCGACGACAAGACGGCGGCGGTCTTCTGCGAATCCATCGGAAATCCGGCCGGCAACATCGTCGATCTCGAGGCAATAGCCACAGTGGCGCGTGAACACGGCGTCCCCGTCATATGCGATAACACGGTGCCTACCCCCGTCCTGACCAAGCCGATCGAGTACGGAGTCGACATCGTGGTGCATTCGCTGACGAAATACATGGGGGGACACGGCAACTCTCTTGGAGGCGTGATCGTCGACAGCGGGAAGTTCCCCTGGGCCGAGCACGCCGACCGCTTCCCGATGCTCAGCACCCCGGAGCCGTCGTACCACGGCGTGGTCTACACCGAGGCGCTCGGACCGGCGGCATACATCGGCCGCGCCCGGACCGTCCCCCTGCGAAATACAGGTTCAGCACTGAGTCCGCTGAACGCCTTTCTGCTGCTTCAAGGAATTGAGACGCTCCCACTCCGCATGGAGCGGCATTGCGACAACGCGCTGGCAGTGGCGAAGTACCTCAAAGGCCACGACAAGGTGGCGTGGATCAATTTCGCGGGTCTGCCTGAGTCACCCTACTACGAGCTGGCGAAGAAGTACACGAACGGGCGCCCGTCGGCCCTTCTGACCTTCGGCATCAAAGGAGGCTTCGAGGCCGGCGTCCGATTCTACAA
>DATKEJ010000442.1:0-6464 GCA_035512315.1 Rhodothermales bacterium
CGACCGAGAAGGAAGCCGTCATGCCAACGCTGACCGTCAAGTCCGCAGGCTCGGATAGGATCTCCTTCGGCACCGGCCGCACCAAGGCAACGGCGAACAGGTCACCACCGGCAACTTTGATGAAATCACCTGCCTGATCCGGAGCCTCCAGTTCCCCGTGTGAGCCGGCACCCCAAGCGACCAATGTGCCGTCACCTTTCACGGCATAACTGGCGTTGTCACCAGCACCGACCGCTACGACGTCGCCTAGTCCGACTGGAACATTGCACTGCCCCTGCCAGTTGGTTCCCCATGCAACAACCGTTCCGTCAGATCGAAGGGCCAGACTATGTCCGCCTCCATCACCTCCATAGCCGCCCGCTGCGATTGCAGTCACACCCCCGAGCCCCGTAGGAGGCGCCGCCTGACCGTTATCGTTGCGTCCCCAGCCGACGACGGTGCCGTCGGAGCGAAGCGCGATGACGTGTTGGCTGGCCCCTGCGATCTGAATGATATCATCGAGACCGTTCGGCTGCGGTATCCCTACCAGAGTGCCCCAGGACCTAACCGTCCCGTTGGCTCTTAATGCGACGCTCATGTAACGACCTGTTGCAACTTGGATGGCAGGAGCGACCCCCGCAGGGATATTCTCCACTCCAATTTGCGTGTATCCCCATCCCTTGAGCGTTCCATCCTCTCGTAAAGCCAGTCCGTGTTCAGACTGGAACGAGCCTTCAACATAGCCGCCTTCGCCAGTAATCTGGTGAGCGCTACCAAACCCACTTGTCTTGATGACACCGTCTGCCTTCACCCAAGCAATCACGCTTCCAGTGGAATTCACCGAAGAAACGGGACTGAACTCCGAGATTTCAGGCAGCGAACTCGGCGGATCTCCCCAAAGCACGAGCGTCGAATCGCTGGGAACCACCCTCAGGTGAAAATACGTGTGCGAGGTCCCGCGCGGATTTGTCACTGTGAGTTGGTAGGCACCGCTGTCGCTGATTGCGGCTGCAGGAAGGTTCAACGACGGGCCGGTCTGCTGTGAAAGAAGCATTCTGTTCCGACGCCACTCGAACGTCGCGTCGGCGATGTGCGGAACGCCGGACGGGATTGAAACATTGGTTCCCTCGATGATGTTTCGAGAGGTCGGCCGCGGCTCGAAGAACGGAGGAGAGCGCAAAGGATCCCTCTCGATGCTGAAGTTCAGTTGAATCGTCCCGACAGTGCCTCTCCAGCCATCGACTGCGAAGTAGTAGGTTGTTCCCATATCAACGTTGAGCGTCACGGTGCTCGATCGGATGACACCCGATTCGACGTCGTCGTTGAGGGCGAGTTGAGTCAATGTGTTCAAGGCCGTGCCGGTATAGGCGCCAAGCAGCGTGTCGAAGTTGCTGCCGAGGGTCGTGACCGTGAGTGTGCCACCCGCTGTGGCGGTCCAACTCCACCATACAGTCTTTCCTCCCGGGTCATCGGGATCGAGTGTCGGCTCCCCTGCTTCCGAGGTGGCTGCGACGTTCGTGCCGGAGAAACTCGAGCCCTCCTCGGGCACCACAATCGCGACCGCCTCCTCAAAGTCGTCGTTTGTGGGAACAAAACCTGGATGACCGTAGAGTTGCTGGGCTCCTGCGATGTCGTCGGGCTTCAATTCCTCACCGCCAAAGCTGTAATTGACCGCGTAGTTCATGATCGCCTCGACATACTGCGGCGGCTCCGCCTGATCCGGGTGATCAAGTCCCAGAACATGTCCAAGTTCGTGAGCCGCAACGCGACGAATGTCATGCTTGCTGCTGATCTGACCGCCGCGAAACGAGTCCCACTGGTAAGCGGTGTTGAAAACAATGTCCGACTCGGAGGTGGTGTTCCCATCATCGAAGGAAATCGTCACCGCGAGGACGAACTCGTCGAAGGGAAATCTCTCGTCCTCAACTTGGATCGCATTGTCCATCACGATCTCGCTCGTGCCGTCCCAGATTCCGTAGGAGCCGGGCGCCGCTGCCGTGCCGACGAACTGCACGGTGCCGAGGTGCTGAGTCCATTCCTGAATCGCGGCGAGGACGCTCTGCACTTCCGTCGTGCCATCGGTGAGGACCCGGCTGTTGTTCAGCTTTATGAGCATCGGGATCGCGCCCTCGCGCCATGTGCTCACGCAGCCTGAGTCATCGAGAATGAAGACGTAGCCGGGTGCGCTCGAACCGATCGCGAGTGACAGTAACAACGCGATCGTGCGCGCAATGAGTCGCCTACTTTTCATTCGGCCTTCGGTTACCTGACGTCTTCGCCGCGCGAATCTTCGCCGCGAACTCTTCCGGGCTCATCGCCTCGGTGAGAGCCGGCTCACGGCGCGCATGCTCACCGGACTCGCCCGCTGAATGCGCGGCGTGATCCATCTCGCCCGAAACTTCTTTGGTGTCCTTCAGCGGCGCGCGGTTGTTGCGCATCATGTAGCCGCGGCCCGTCGCTTTGTCGCGGGCGATTGGGTAGCGGCCGTGCATGAGGGCGGTGAGCGGGTTAAAGACCTTGCCGTTGTCGCGGATGAAGAGGATATCCTCGTCGCCCACGACAAACTCCGGCGCGCCGCTCACGATCATCCGTTTGTCGCCAACTTGGCCCCCGAGCATCCGCAGCACGAGCGGCGAAGGTGGATTGCCTGCGATCACCTCCTTCACTTCGAGCTCGACGTAGGTGACGATCGACTTGCTCCCGGGGCGAGAGAACTCCGAGCGCACGGACTTCACCACTGCACGCACGACGCAGTCGGACTCGTTGACGAGCTCCTCAAACTCCGGCGGCACGACGGTGGTGGCCGATGCGGTCGCTGCGAACAGCGACGCTCCGATCGCCGCAGATAGCAGCAATCCCCACAGCGCAGACGCACTCTGTGACTTCATTTTCTTAGGGGCTCGGGGGTCGGCCCGAGGGCCGTGTGGGGACCTGAATCGTCAGCCGGTTTGCCACGTGCGAGCCAGAAGATTCGGGGCGTATGGCTCATGATCAGGGCGACTCGTAGATCTCGATGATGGCGACGCCCTCGCCGCCGTTGCCGGTGGAGTGCACCGTGTAGCCGCCGATCTGGAACTGCGCGCGGATCGCGGCGTCCTTGCTGCCCTCGTCGATCGTGAACGCGCCGGCCGAGCCGAAGAACGGAAGCAGTGCGGGATCCCAGTCCTCGTTCTCGGACATCATCGTCTGCCCGGTGTAGAGCTTCAGGTGTGGGTCGGGTAGCGCGTCGAGTGGGTTGACGAGGTATTCGGCAATGCCCGGGCCGACGTTGCGCGCGAGGACGGTGATCGGTCCGCCGGTGACGGCAGTGCCGAGGATTGCGAGTTGCCCGGGCTGAAAACGCAGGCGGCTCGATACATTGACGAGACGCGAGCCGGCGTCGCGCGAGATGTCGTAGACTTCAATGAGTCCCTCGGCGATCGGTCCGTTATTGACGAGGTGGATAGTGTAACCACCGGGTCCGAGGGTGGCAGTCATCGCTGCGTCCTTGCTGCCGAAGTCGAGCGCGAAGGCGCCGGCGTCGAGGAAGGTGGGCGCAAGCAACGGATTCCAATCGTTGTTCGTGGCGAGGACTGTCAGATCCTTGAAGAGCGTGATGCTCGGATCGGCGACCACGCTCGGGACATTGTAATCGAGCAGCTTGGGCCCGACGCCGCGGATCAGCACGGTCTTCAGGCCGGTGCCCGCGATGTGGAAACCGACGACAAGCGTGTTGTCGCCCGCGCCAGCGAACGCTCGCATGGAGACGTTGGTGAGCCGAGGCGCTGGAACTACCGTGATCGAAAGCTCCTTCGTCGACTCGTCGCTTGGTCCGGTGATTGTATCGTCATCGCCCACGCGCACCGTGAAGGTGCGCGTGCCGAGCGCCTGGGGAATGCCGGTGATCAATCCGCCTTCCGACAGCGTGAGCCCCGGCGGCAAACTCCCCGAAGCAAGGGTCCACGTGAGCGGACCGTTGCCTCCCGACACCGCGATACTGTGCAAATATGCGAGGCTCAATCCCGCATCCGGCAGCGAAGTGGTGGTGATCACCGGCACGCTGTCCGTCGCATCGACCGTGATGACCAGGTCGATGGTGCCTTCGTCAAATGGTTCTGAGAAGCTATCACCGTCGGCCACTCTTAGAACGAAGGACCATGTGCCCTGCGAAGTTGGAACACCTGAAATCACTCCATCGCTCGAGAGCGTCAGACCGGTTGGGAGTTGCCCAGAGACCAGGCTCCAGATCAAACATTGGTCGCCTCCGGTTGCCTCCATGTGAACCGAATACGAGATGCCGACGACTCCCCTGGGAACATTGGCAGAGATGATCTTCGGGACGCTGTTTGAATAGACGTAGATCGCTGCGTGAAGGACATTGCTTGGCCCCATCCCTTCCTTGTAAGCGAACGCAACAATCGACCCCGACTGCACCGGATCGAACGGCCCTTCATACAGGATTCCAAAAGTTTCCGTCGGGGTCTGCCCGTTCGTCGTATAGCGAATCGAAGCACCCGGCGTCGCACAGATGATTGCCACTGGCTGCCCCGCAGCTAACCGACCATCGCTCGGAAGGATCTCAGGCGTCGCAACGGTAGGGGTAACTGCAACTTGAACCTCTTCACTCACTGCAGTGCCGACGGAGTTCGACGCTACGACGCGATACAAACCCGCATCCGCCAGTTGCGCGCTTTGTGTGATGAGAGATGGCCCGGTTGCTCCCGGAATATCGATGCCGTCCTTCTGCCACTGGAACGTCGGGGTCGGGCGCCCGGACGAATTTACTTCGAGAACGAGTTCGTCGCCTTCGAACACGTTCATGCCTTCCGGCTGCTTGTCGAAGACCGGGGGCAACAGAGCCGCCGTCAGGACCAGGCTGTAGCCTGCCGACGGCGACATCATCGCGATCGGGATGAGTTCCGGTCGCGTTCCGCTCTGTCCGAATGCATCATTTCCCCAAGCGCGGGCCGACCCATCACTCTTGAGGGCGACGCTGATCCCGGGCCCCGCGGCAATGGCGGTCAGATTGGACAAATCCGCCGGAATCGTCGCCTCGCTCCACTGTCCCTGACCCCACGCGACGACAGAGCCATTCGTCTTGAGTGCGAGCACGTGTTGGGACCCCGCCGCGATTGACTGGACATCCGAGAGTCCCGCCGGAACCTCCGCGAACGATTCGGCACCGGTTGCCCAACCCACGACGGTGCCATCGGACTTGACGGCAAATACACCTTCGCTTCCCGCCGCCATCGAAACCACCGAATTCAAACCAGCGGGAGGAGGTTGTATTCCCCACGTAACAACGGTGCCATCGGACTTGAGTGCGACGCTCCCCGACCAAGTCGCCGCAACGGCGACGACGTTGCGAAGTCCCAGCGGCGGTGGCTGGTTCCCATTCGATCCAAACCACGAAACCCTGCCATCAGCGAGCAGGGCAAGTACGTGATCGTAACCCACGGCCACCGCCACCACATTGGAAACCGCATCAAAGTTCTCGACGCCGAACCTGTCCGTCTGTCCCCACGCGCGGATCGTGCCATCCTTCCTGAGCGCGACGCCTGCACCAGGGCCTGCCGTGACCGAAACGACATCCCCGAGCCCTGCAGGCACCATCCATCCGCCTGCCTCGCCAGGGTCGCCATAATTTTCACCTCCCCAGGATTCCACCGCTAGAGCCTCGGTATTTCCCGGAGCCACAATGATCGAGAATGAAGACCAGTTCGAGGCGACTGAGTTGCTCGCGATCACCTCGTAGAATCCTCGATCGGAGTATGAAACTGCGGCCAGGCTCAGCGTGGGTCCGGTTGCTCCGGAAATTGTCTGGCCGTTGTGTTTCCACTGGTAACTGACTGTTTCAGCGTCAGTCGCAGTGCCATCGAACACAATTGAGTTTCCCACCGTCACGATTCGGCTCAGCGGTCGTTGGACAAATCGAGCCGGCACCTTCACGGTCACAACCGCAGGATCCGACAGCGTCGCTCCCTTGGAATTCGTCGCCCTGAGTCGATACGAACCGGCGCCCGGCTCATAGATTGGATCAAGCACCAGCGTCGGGGTCGTCGCGCCGCTGATTGATTCGCCGTCTGCGAGATCGACTCCGTCCCGAGTCCATTGGTAAAACAACGGGATCGTTCCTGCTGCGCTCGCGCTGAGGACGACATACCCGCCTTCGACAACGCTTTGATTGGCTGGATGGCTCGAAAACGACGGTTTCGAATTCCGGTAGAGCGCGATTTTGGAAATGCTATCCACCGCGACCGAGATCACACCGGACAAAGCAATCGGGGCGATCGCCTGTCCGCCGGCATTGTGTCCCCATTCAACCACGCTGCCGTCGTGCCGAACCGCGACTCCATACGCAAACCCAGCATGTGCAGTTCTCACATTGGAAAGGTTCGGAGCCGGTGGCGTGGGAACCGCACCCCATTCGACGATGCTTCCATCGACTTTGACGCCCACCTTATGCCCGCCCGAGGAGACCGAAACGAAGTCGCCCTGCCCACCGG
>DATKEJ010000443.1:0-4125 GCA_035512315.1 Rhodothermales bacterium
TGCTCTGATACTGATCACGCTCGGGCTCCTGTACGTCCTGGCGAACCAGACCCGTTTCATTTATTCCGTGCGAGGTATGCAGGGTTTCCTTCCGGCGATGGGGACGCTGCTCGATCCGGTCGACGGCCTCTGGCGGACGGCACGAGGTTCCGTATATCGGAGTGCATCGAGGGTCGTTCCCGGATTGAAAGGAGAGGCCAGAATCGTTAGAGACGATCGTGGCGTCCCCCATATCTATGCTGTTGAAGATCGCGACGCAGTCGCGGCCATGGGCTACGCGGTGGCGCGCGATCGGCTATTCCAGCTTGATTTCATCCCACGCGCTGCCTCAGGCCGGTTGTCGGAGGTCTTCGGTCCCGATCTTCTGCCGACCGACCGGTACATGCGCTCCACGGGGATGGAGTGGTCGGCGAGGAGCAACCTCGCACGAATCCAATCTGAGAACGATGTGGAGCACGATCTCCTGCAGTGGTTCGCCGACGGAGTGAATGCGTACATCGACCAGTTGAGCGATGAGGATCTTCCGTTGGAGTTCAGGCTGCTTGACTACCGTCCCGACCGGTACACGCCCCTTCACGGGGTTCGCGTGCTCATGTATATGTCGTACGATCTGTCGTTCCGTACCGACGACCCGTCTTACGGACGAGTGCGAGAAATGATGGATCCGGCCGAGTACGCGAAGCTGTTTCCCAGGCACAGCAGGCTTTACGAACCGATTGTTCCAGGAAGCGACCGCGCCGAAGTCGATCCTCCGCCCGTTCCGGATATGGCGGGAGGGCTCGATCTTCCGGCCCCTGGCGATCTGTTTCCGGGATTCGAGGCAGGCAAAGGATCGAACAACTGGGCCGTTACGGCCGGCCGGTCCGTTACCGGGAAGGCGATTCTTGCCGGAGACATGCATTTGCGTTTGACGCTTCCTGCGATCTGGTACGAGGTACATCTGGTCACCGAGCGCCTGAACACCTACGGCGTTACCATCCCGGGCGCGCCGCTGCCCGTTGAGGCCTTCAATAACAGGTTCGGCTGGACGTTTACGAATTCCGGCGCCGATCAGATCGACCACTATCGGCTCGAGCTTGACGAGGGTAAAACGGCGTATCAATTCGAGGACGAATGGGCGCCCTTCGAATTGGTGACCGACACGGTGATCGTGCGCGGCATGGGGGCGGTCGTCGATACCTTGCGATACACTCACTTCGGACCGGTCATAAACTGGGACCATGAGCCGATCGCGATTCAGTGGACGGCTCACAAGCCCTCTCGTACGTTGGGGGCGCTATGGGACATGCACAACGCGTCAGATGCTCAGACTTTTCAAGACGCGATCAGCAAGTGGGATGCTCCCATGCAGAACATTCTGTATGCGGACTCAGCCGGGAATATCGCGATTCGGACGGCCGGCCATCTGCCGATCCGACGTGGTGGAACAGGGGAGGGACTGCGGGACGGCGCCTCGAAGAAGGACGATTGGACGGGACGCGTCCCGTTCGATGAGTTGCCCTATGCCCGCAATCCCGCGCAAGGGTTTCTCGCGTCGGCCAACCAGCAGCCGGTTGGGCGCGGTTATCGTCACTATATAAATCATGACTGGGCCGACGGCTACCGATCGCTGCGGATCAACGAGCTGCTGCGACTGCGCGAAAAGCACTCGGTCAGTGACATGAAGGACTATCAGGCCGACGTTCATGCCGTCCAGCGCGATCTTTTTGTTCCGTTGATCGATACGCTCGGCCGCTTGAGTCCGGATGCGGCGTATCTCAGAGATCTGCTGACCGAGTGGAACGGCGACACCGACATTGATCGGCCCGAGCCGATTGTGCTCGATCATTTCCTGAGCATCCTCGATGAACTTGCATGGGATGAGTTCGATGCGGAGTCGGCGCGCAGGCCCCGGCAGCAGCAGCTTCACGCGCTGCTTACTGAGGATCCGACCTCGCGCTGGCTCGATATCCAGGACACGCAGCTTCTTGTCGAAAAAGGGTCCGATCTGCTCCGTGCGGCGATAGAAGCCACCGTCGATACGCTGCGAACGCGTTACGGCTGGGGAGAGGAGCAATGGATTTGGGGCAGCCACCACGTGCTGTCGATTCGGCATCTGACTCGCTCGGGTTCCCTTGCGGCGCTCGGATACCCGGTCGTACCCTATCCCGGCTTCGACAAGACGCTCTCTCCTGCTCGAGATCGGGTCACGGTACACGGCGCCAGCTGGCGCATGGTCGTCGATTTCTCGACGTCGCCGCCCGAGGCTTTTGGCGTGTTCCCGGGTGGGCAGAGCGGGAACCCGTACAGTGTTTATTACGACGACTTCGTTCCGACCTATCTGCAGTTCGGATACTTTCGCCTGTATCGGCCGACTCGCCCTGAGGACGTCCGTGGACACGGACGCACCGACGTTGTGTTGCTTCCGTCCACTTCGATTGAAACGCTCGATCCATCCACCTCAACTGGCAATCCATGAGTGCTCGCCTCGATTCCAACGATCCCCAGCGCTTTTCATCACGCTGGGGTTTGATTCTGTCAGTTCTCGGGATCGCGGTCGGAACCGGCAATATCTGGCGGTTTCCGCGGATCGCGGCGCAGAACGGAGGCGAGGAGGGCGCGGGGGCATTTCTCGTGGCCTGGATCGTTTTCCTTCTTATCTGGAGCATACCCCTGATCGTCGCCGAGTACGGCTTGGGGCGTCGTTCCCGTCTCGGCGTGATCGGAACGTTTGCGAACCTTGCCGGCGGCCGTTTCGCCTGGATGGGGGCGTTCGTCGGTTTCGTCGCCTCGGCGATCATGTTCTACTATTCAGTCGTGGCTGGATGGTGCATCTTCTATTTCAGCGAGGTCGTCGTTACGCCTCTCCCGATCGATCTCGAGACGGCAACCGCGACATGGGAGCGATTCCAGGCGGCCGGCTGGCCCCTCATCCTCCACGCGGTGGCCATGGGAGTCGGCGTCGTCGTTTGTATGAAGGGCGTGTCGTCCATCGAGCGAGCGAACAAAGTGCTGGTTCCCTCGCTCCTCATTATCGTCGTCATCTGTGTTGTACGGTCCCTGACGCTCCCAGGGTCATCCAGCGGCATCGAATATCTTTTCACGCCTCAATGGTCGCAACTCGGAAATCCCAGAATATGGCTTGAGGCGCTCACGCAGAACGCGTGGGACACCGGCGCGGGGTGGGGTTTGATTCTCAGCTATGCCGTCTACATGCGCAAGACCGACAGCGTCGTAAAGACCGCGTTCATCACCGGATTTGGCAACAACACCGTCTCCCTGCTGGCTGCGATCATGATTTTTGGAACGGTGTTCTCCGTGCTGGGCGCGGAGATGTCCCGTTCCGAAGTGCTGGACGTCATGCGGTCGAGCGGCCCCGCATCGACTGGACTGACGTTCATCTGGATGCCGCAGCTCTTTGCCAAGATGCACCTCGGTAAGGCGCTCGCCGCGCTCTTCTTCCTCGGGCTCTCCTTCGCAGCGTTGAGTTCCCTGATCTCCATGATCGAGTTGGCAACGCGAATGTTCGTGGACTCAGGGCTCTCGCGCCGAAAGAGCCTCGCCACGGTCGGCACGATCGGATTCACGATGGGGATTCCTTCCGCCATCAGCCTCGATTTTCTCGGCAATCAGGATTTTGTTTGGGGCGTCGCTCTGATGATTTGCGGGGCGTTTATCGCCTTTGCCACCATCAAATTTGGCGTTGACCGATTCGCCACCGAGATAAACGCTGCCGACCCAACCGACTGGAAGCTTGGCGTGGTGTGGAAGAATCTCATTCGTTGGGCCGTGCCACTGCAGGCCGTTGTGCTCCTTGTATGGTGGATGGCGCTCTCTGCGACTGTCTACGCGCCGGAAGATTGGATGAATCCTCTCAATCCCTATAGTGTAATGACTTGTGTCGTTCAGTGGGGGATTGCGCTTCTTGTATTTGTCGCGTTGAACCGGCGACTGGCCGGACCTTGGTCGGGGCGCAGCGCGCTGTACTCTCCGGACTGATCCTTTCCGAGTCTGGTTTGCGCGTTTCAGTCAAAGGAGCGCTCCACCGTGGCAGGGGGATTTAAGGAAAGGAGCGAAATTTAGTAGAATTTCACCTTGTTTTAGGGGGGTGGACTTCTTACTTTCCGTTTGATATAGATATACCGT
>DATKEJ010000444.1:0-7101 GCA_035512315.1 Rhodothermales bacterium
ACAGCGAGCCCAGAGAAAGCCCCTCGTCAGGAACGTCACCCCCGCGAGCCAGCATCGCGAGAAGGGGAAGTGTGAGTTCTCGGAGGCCGGTATCGAATACATTGACTTCAAGAATACGGATCAGCTCCAGCGTTATCTCAACGACCAGGGCAAGATGCTTCCGCGACGTATCACCGGCGCCTGCGCGAAACACCAGCGCCAACTGACGCGGGCCATAAAGCGCGCCCGTCACATGGCGCTCATTCCGTTTGTGGCGGACAACCTTCGCTAAATCACGATTCAAACGAAGAACCCGGGGGCTTCCCCGCTTTCGACTGAAAGATGAAAGTCATTCTTAAACAAGACGTCGCTACGCTCGGTGAAACCGGCGATATCGTGAACGTCAAGGACGGGTTTGGACGGAATTTCCTCATTCCGAGGGGACTCGCCATACTTGCCACCGCCTCGAACGTCAAAGTCGTCGAGGAAATCCGCCGCCAATCCGCCCATCGTCTCGAGCGACTGGTCAACGATGCGAAGGAGCTGGCGAAGCAGCTCGGGAAGACCGACATCGTCATCCCGGCACGCGTCGGCGAGGAGAACCGCATCTTCGGAACTGTCACCACCCAGCAGGTCGCCGACGTTCTGGAGAAGAAAGGTCTCGAAATCGATCGACGAAAGATCGAGCTGCACGAAGAGATTCGGGCGCTTGGAGTCTACTCCGCGACCATCAAGCTGCACGGTGACGTTACGGCTGATTTGAAAATCCAGGTAGTGCCCGAGGAATAGCCGCTTTCTGGCCTATCGGCTGAGGCAACCTATCGGGGTCCGGCCGCGTTGCAAGGTCGTTCAATTACCGTAACGTCGCGGAGCCTGAACGATCCAACGGTCGTGACAACATTTACACCATCTGGTTTGAGGATGCGCCTGCTCCACAGCGTCGTCGTTGCGGCGGCAGCGATAGGCCTCGCCTTGAGCCCCGTCGGCGAGGTCGTATGGCAGACGTCGGCGCCCGAAAAGATCGAGGCCGGGACCACCTTTCAGCTCGAGCTGACGGCGAAGATCTCCGACGGATGGTACGTCTATGCGCTCGATTCTCCGGCTGGAAAGCCACTTGAAATTCTCTTCGACCCACTTCCTGACGGGATTCGTCTCGGCAGTCCCGAGCAGGCGAGCGCCACCGACAGCTACGATGAGAACTTCGGTTCGCCCGTTCGATACTTCGAGGAAAGTGCGGCGATATCCATCCGGGCAGACCTTGCGCCCGATCTCGAGGCCGGCGCCTACGAACTGACGGGCAAGCTGGATTATCAGTACTGCAACGATCGCCTCTGCATCCCCAAGGTTGAGCCGTTCCGGTTCTCGTTCGTTGCAACCGCGGCCACCGGCGCTGCAACCGCGGCGACCGCACCCAATGACCGTCATCCCGGGGCAGGCTTCGATCCGGGATCCAGGGCGACACCGAATGCTCCGATAGAAGACCCTGCGGGTGCCGACGACGACCACGCGATAGAGGCTGCCCCCCGGACGTCACCTCTCGGAGTCAGTCCCACGCGTGATCTCGACGTGGCGCGTTCAGGTGGACTGCTGCCGTTCCTCCTGCTCGCGATCGGGGCGGGATTGGCGGCGCTCCTGACGCCGTGCGTGTTTCCGATGATTCCACTCACGCTCTCCTTCTTCTCGCACCAGGCGGGCAGTCGCAGCCAGGCGATACGGATGGCGCTCGTCTTCGGGCTTTCGATCGTCGTCATCTTTACCGGTCTGGGCGTCTTAATGGCCGCGCTGGCCGGAGCGGCCGGAGCGCAGCTCATCGCGACCAACCCGTGGATCAACCTTTTCATCGGGCTCGTCTTCGTCGTTTTCGCCCTGTCGCTGCTCGGGCTGTTCGAACTGCGCCTGCCGTATCGGTTCGTTAATTACGTCAACGACCGTGGAAGCAAGAAGGGAGGACTTCTAGGGGTGCTGTTCATGGGACTGACGCTCACTCTCGTGTCCTTCTCCTGTACGGCCCCGTTCGTCGGCGGACTGCTTGCGGCGACCGTAATGAACGAATGGATGTGGCCGGTCGCCGGGATGCTCGCATTCAGCTTGACGTTCGCTACGCCGTTCGTGCTATTTGCGATGTTTCCTAAGTGGCTGAGCAGCCTCCCAAAATCCGGTGTCTGGATGAACAGTGTGAAGGTGACGCTGGGCTTCATTGAGCTTGCCGCGGCGTTCAAGTTCATCTCGAATGCCGATCTCGTATGGGGTTGGGGTGTCGTTTCCCGAACGCTGGTCATAGCGGCCTGGATCGTTCTGGCCTTCCTGGCGGGCGTGTATCTACTGGGGAAACTTCGGTTGTCGGAAGAGCCGCCGCTCGAAACGATCGGCACGGGGAGGCTTCTGGTCGCCATCTGTTTTTTCGGACTCTCGCTTTACATGTTTCCCGGCCTCCTCGGCGCGCCCCTCAATAGCCTCGACGCTTACCTGCCGCCGCGACAGGCAACCGACGTCAGCCTGTCATCCCTCATCGGCCGATCAGGCGCATTCGAGACGCCCGACGGACTCGCTTGGCACGGTAACGACGAGGCGCCTTACGGTGAGGTCATGAATGCTGCCTTCGAGCAAGCGGGGACGACCGGCAAGCCGATCCTTATCGACTTCACGGGTTACACTTGCACGAACTGCCGGCAGATGGAGGCGAACGTCTTTCCAAGCGAGGCAGTAAAGGGTCGCCTGAGGGATCGGTTCGTGCTTATGCGGTTGTTTACCGATGACGCCGTCGACGGCCCCGACCTCCAGCGTTATCAGCTCCAATTGACGGGAACCGTCGCCCTTCCGACTTATGCCGTCATAGACGCCGAGGGCACACTACTCCACCGCTGGCAGGGCGTGGCCTCGAAGGAAGAGTTCAGCACGTTTCTAGACGAAGCAGCGGATCGGTTCGCGTCCTCGAGGCCCTATGAGGACATGACTGCGGTGCGGTAGACCGAGCCTACGAAATCACACGGGACTGTCGAGAGGTTACGTTTCCCTCCCCTCAGGTGTCTATAGGATGTGATGAACGCGTCGCGGAAGTCCGAAGTCCGAGAGCCTGCCCCGAGGCTTCCGAGGGGTCCGGGGTCCGACTCGAGATTGACTTTGGATGAGCTTAACCGCACATGAAAGGGTTTAAAGGCGTCCCGGGCCCTGTCGCCTCGGCGAACGGTACCGGGGACCATTTTGCATTTTTGAATTTTGCATTTTGAATTGTCATTCGCGGCGGCCTTCAAGGACCTCCTCTGGCCCCGCTCTTGCCTTGCCTGCGGTCTGAAAACGGCCGATCCGGTCATGTGCGAGGCGTGTCGCGATCGTTCGAAACGCGTGTCCGCGCCATATCAATGCGCGACGGACGACCGCATTCAATCGGCCTTCGCTCTTTGGAAGTTCGATCGCGATGAGCCCGTAAGGATGGTCCTCCACCGCTTAAAGTACGGCAACTGCCCATGGATCGGATATCACCTCGGCTCGACGATTTCCACTTCGACGCCGGCGTGCCCGTCGGGATCGTGGGATTGCATCGTGCCGGTCCCGCTGCACCCCATGAGACTGCTCGAGAGAGGATACAACCAGTCGGAGTGGATCGCGCGCGGACTCGGTCGTGCGCTGGACGTTCGGGTTGCTCCGCAGGCATTGTCTCGCCGTAAGAACACAAAAAGCCAGACCGATCTTTCAAAAGAGGACCGAACCTTGAACGTGAGCGCCGCATTTGTGATTGACGGCGAAACCGACCTGACGGGATCGAGCGTCCTGCTCGTTGACGATACGCTGACAACCGGCGCCACACTGACCGCCGCAGCGACGGCCCTCGTCGAGTCGGGCGCTTCGGTCGTGCAGCCTGTCGCTGTGGCCCTGGCGACGCTCCGAAGGGATGAGGAACAACCGGACGCGGCTTCGGTGATACCGTCCCAGCACGAATCCTTCCGTTATGAGTCTTCCTTCGTCGGCCACAATCTGTGAGGTCGGTCTGCGCGACGGCCTCCAGCACGAGGACAGGCTGCCGACGGATTTCAAGCTCGAGCTGATTGGCCGTCTGATCGATGCGGGGCTCAAAGAGATCCAGGTCGCGTCGTTTGTCCATCCGAAGTGGGTACCGCAGATGGCGGACGCAGAGGCAATTTGCGCCGGACTCGAGCGCCGGGACGACGTTGTCTACACAGCGCTGGCGCTCAATATGAAGGGCTTGGAGCGAGCGCACGCGGCTGGGGTCAACGTAGTCGATCTTTCAATCTCGGCCAGTGACGCGCATAGCATCCGCAATGCCAACATGCCGCTTGACGAGGCCGAGCGGCAGATGATCGCGATGATCGACCGGTGTCAGGGCCTGGGAATTGAGCCCAGGGCGGGACTCCAGTGTGTCTTCGGGTGTGCAAACAACGAACCCGTACCTCTCGATCGGGTTGTTCGAATGGCTGCGCGCATCGCAGAGGCGGGCGCCGAATCGGTGTCCTTAGCCGATTCGACCGGTGTTGCGAATCCGGTTCAGGTTCGAAACGTGGTTCAAGCGGTCAGTGCCGCAATAGGCGATACCCCGATCGTGCTTCATCTTCACAACACGCGCGGCGTGGGTCTGGCGAACGTGGTCGCCGGGCTCGAGAGCGGTGTGACGCGTTTCGATGCGGCCGTCGGAGGAATGGGCGGATGCCCGTTCATCCCCGGCGCTACCGGGAATATCCCGACGGAGGATACAGTGTACTTGCTCGAATCAATGGGCGTTGAAACCGGGATCGATCTCCACAAGGTTTCGGCCGTGGCCGGTTTGATTGAGGAATTGCTGGGAAAGGCGTTTCCGGGGTTAATCCACCGGTTGGTGTTGGATAGGGGGGAAGAGGCTGTGGAAACGCTAAACGAGAAACGCTAAACGAGAAACTCCCCTACTGCTCTGTCCGGGTAGCGTTGGCGACGTAACTACCGCCGCAAATAATCTTCGATCCTCAGGCTTCGTTCGCACCACTCCCTCTCTTCACGCGAATTCGTGGCGAGCACGACAGACCTTCCGGCCCCAACTTCGGAGTCGATAATCTCCTTTACCAGCTCGACGCCGGCGGCATCGAGATTCGACGACGGTTCGTCGAGAAGGAGTAGCTCGGATTCAGCCGCGAGTGCGACGGCGAAGCGGGCGCGTTGCTTCATCCCTGAGGAAAATGTCCCCACCAGATCCCCGGCACGATCCGCCAGGGTGACGCGCTCCATGAGCTGCTGAATCGGCGCCCTCGATCGGTTCGCGCGGACTTTCGTCACGAAGCGCAGGTTCTCTTCCAATGTCAGTCCGTCGTACAGGTGGAGGTACGGTGCGACGAGCGCGACACGTCGCGCGCGATCGTCCTTGTGGATCTCGGATCCGTTCAACCAGAATGCCACCTTCCCGCGCGTCGGGGTGAGCACGCCCGCAAGGATCCGAACGAGCGTCGATTTTCCACTGCCGTTGGAGCCGGTCACGGCCATGATTTCGCCGGGTCCGAGCTCAAACGAGAGGTCCCGGAACAACCATCGCGGTCCGAACCGCATCGCAAGACTTGTGACTTCGAGCTTAGACATGGCTGTCGAAGGTGCGAACAGGCAGGCGAAATTGCAATTCGGGTGGACGGCCGCGATGGAGACGCCGCATGACGCCGATCCGCGATCAGTGAATCACGACAAGCTTTCGAGAGGCGCTGCTGCCGCCGGCCGTCAGCATGTAGATGTACGTGCCGCCGTGGAGCGCTCCCACGTCGATCGTGACGGAATGGTACCCTGCTTCGAACGTGCCCGAGGCGAGAGTCTCGACCAAACGGCCCGTCACGTCGAACAGATCCAGCCGGCCGCCGGTCGTGGACGGCACCGCGAACTGAATCTGCACCGTTCCTCGCGCAGGATTCGGGAAGCCCTGGAACAAACCGATGCGGGTCGGAGCCTCCTGGCATGCGTTTCCGACGCCGTCGAGATCGGCATCGAGCTGGTCGGAATTGGCTACCGTCGGACAGTTGTCATCCTCGTTGTCGATGCCGTCCCCGTCCAGATCCGCATCGCAGGCGTCGCCGATCCCGTCCCCGTCAAGGTCGGCCTGGTCACTGTTGGCCACCATGGGGCAGTTGTCGACCGCGTTTGCGACCAGGTCGCCGTCGATGTCATCATCGCACGCGTCTCCGAATTCGTCCCCATCGAGGTTCTCCTGACCGGGATTCGGTACCGACGGGCAGTTGTCCTCGTCGTCATCTACCGAATCGCCGTCTGAGTCGGGGTCGCATGCATCCCCGGCCCCGTCGCCGTCTCTGTCGGCCTGATCGGGGTTAGCGACCAGGGGACAATTATCGGACCCGTTCGGCACCGAGTCGCCGTCGGCGTCGTCGTCGCAGACGTCCCCGTGGCCGTCGCCGTCGATGTCGCTCTGGTCTGCGTTGGGCGTCATGGGGCAGTTGTCCTCGGCGTCGGGAACGCCGTCTCCATCGACGTCGTCATCGCAGGCATTGCCTATTCCGTCGCCGTCGTCGTCTGCCTGGTCAGGGTTAGGGACGAGCGGGCAGTTGTCGGATTGATTCGGCACCGAGTCGCCGTCGGCGTCGTCGTCGCAAACGTCCCCGTGGCCGTCGCCGTCGATGTCGCTCTGGTCCGCATTCGGCGTCATCGGGCAGTTGTCCTCCCCGTCGGGAACGCCGTCACCATCGACGTCGTCATCGCAGGCATTGCCTATTCCGTCGCCGTCGTCGTCAGCCTGGTCAGGGTTGGGGACGAGCGGGCAGTTGTCGTCATCGTTCAGCACAGAGTCGTTGTCTGCGTCCTCGTCGCAGAGGTCGCCCTTACCGTCCTGGTCGACGTCGCCCTGGTTCGGGTTGAAGACCGCCGGGCAGTTGTCTTCGGTGTTGAGGACGCCGTCTCCGTCTACGTCGGGATCGCACACGTCGCCGATTCCGTCATTATCGAGGTCCGCCTGGTCGGCATTTGGGATATGGGGGCAGTTGTCGTCGGCATCGTCGTGGCCATCACCGTCCGAGTCGATGTCGCAGGCATTTCCCAGACCGTCGTTGTCGTCATCGCGCTGATCGGGATTCGCTACCGTCGGGCAATTGTCAGAATCGTTGGCCACCCCATCACCGTCGATATCAGGATCGCAGGCGTCACCAAGGC
>DATKEJ010000445.1:0-20397 GCA_035512315.1 Rhodothermales bacterium
TTGTAGGGACATGCCGCCAGGCATGTCCGTCGAAGGGCGCGGCAGAACGCCTCCCTCCATTCCCCTACCACAAGGGGGGGATTTTCGACTTTCGACCTTATCCAGCGTAGGATACATTTCTTGCATCCGGGGTAGGAGTGACGCAATGAGAGTTACCATATTCTCCACGGCGCTCGTCGTGGCGCTCGCACTCGTCGCCGGCGTCCTGGCGTCGTGCAAGGACAATCCTGTAGATCCTCTCGCAGACGAGGAGACCTTCGACCGGGCCGTTCTCGGACTCGGCGCCGACGCAAGAGATCGAAGCGTGGAAGTGCACTGGGGCATCGGCATCCTCGAGTCGAAACAGCTCCACAGATCGAAGGAAACGCAGTATCGCCTGCTGTTCTCGGAAAACGGTCTGGCAGACATGCAGCCCGTCGTCGAAGGAAGGCTTGGCGATAAATTTTCGGGAAGCCACCTCTTCGATAATCTCGAGAACGGTAGGCCCTATTACTTCGGTGTCGAGATCGTCAACATGGCATCCGGGGGCATACTGTCTGACGCCGTGATGGCCGTTCCACACACGCCGAATCCGACCGAATTCGTGTTGACGCCTCAGCCGCTCGAGCAACGCTACGCGGCCTGGTCTCCGGACGGTCATTCAATCGCTTACGTGGGCTACTTCGATTCGACGGCCGCAGATACCGGGCAAGAATACCTGTGGGACGTCCTGTTCGTTCACGATTTGGCTTCCGGCCAGTCCACTCGATACACCGACCATGCCGAATCTCCCGGCTGGTCACCGGATTCCAAGCGGTTGGTCTTCCAAGTCTCTTACGCCCGAAAGTCCGTCATCAAGGTTTTGGACATCGCTTCACGAACCGTGACCGTCATCACGGATGGGGGCACGGAAGACCTGACGCCGTCGTGGTCGCCGGATGGAAACCGAATCGCCTATCTCTCGCACTCCCAAACCTCATCGGAACTGCGCGTGCACGACCTTGTGAAGCATCTCTCGACCACGATAGCGACGGGGTCGACACCGTGGTTTCATCCATCGAACCTCTTTTCGACGCCGTCCTGGACACCGAGCGGGGATAGAATCGTTTGCGCTCGAAGACGAATCGAGAGCGAGGAATCCGAACGCGACATCTATACGATGACGATCGACGGTGGCGACCTGCAACCCGTCGTCAAGTCGCCATGGGACGATTTTCAGCCGGCGTACTCGCCGGACGGCCGACGAGTAGCCTTCCTTAGTCGTCGATCCGGCGCGACAAACGTTTGGACGATGGACCTCGACACGGGAAGTTTGGCCCAAGTGACGTCGGAAGGTGTGGCACAGGGGTCGCTGTCGTGGTCCGCCGACGGTACGCAGATCGTTTTCATCGGGTATCGAGATCACCTGATGACGCCTCAGACGGTGAGGGTGCCCGATCATCGATGATCGATGAGTGATGATCGATGAGTGATGAGGCATCGTTTCGAGGCTTCGCTTCGCACGGCCTCAACAGATCAATCGATCGGTCGCGAAATAGCAACCCACGTTGTATCTCACGCCGGACTCAGAACACCGGACACCGGACGTTATATTGCATTTATTGAAAATTTCTGATACTATTATTCCACAATATGAAAATGTGACTTCCATGTCCTTGTGAATACCTGCCTTAAATGTGACGGCCCCCTTGAACCTATCCGCCTCGCGTGCGAGCGTTGCGGCATCGAGATCTCGGGACGCTTCGAAACGTCCCGGCTCACCCGACTTTCGGGTGAGCATCAGGATCTCGCCGAGCGCATCCTCCTGTCGGGCGGCAATTTGAAGGAAGTGGCCGAGGCCGTCGGGGTCAGCTATCCCACGCTACGCAAGCGGGTCGACGAGCTGATCGCGGCATTGGAGGCATTGCGGAAGTCGGACCAACGGAGGGCGGATGCCTTCTTGGAGGCAGTGGAAAACGGCAACATGCGGCCGGAGGAGGCCGCAAGACGAATCGGAGAAATGGGTGGTGGACAGTAAACTTCGTATCGACCGCATGGAGCGGAACGGCGTGATCACTCCCGAGCAGGCCGATATGCTCAGGAAGAGCACCGGCCAAGGCGACCCGGGATCTCCACCGAAGGCCCCGACCCACCCAAACGCAGGCCTGGTCGTCGCGGTATTTCTTGTGGTGATCCTCGCGGCTTTCATCCTCGTCATTGCAGCCGGCGGCGGGAGCGAGGGGGTGGACACTGTTTCTGACATTTTGAATCAACCCGGAGAAATCGGAGACATGAACAGATCCTTGTCCGGAATTCTGACAGTCGGACTCCTGCTCGCAATCGTCGCAATCGTTTCGACGCTATCGTTCAATGGCCTGGTTTCGAAGGAGGAAGCCGTCTTCGGAGCATGGGCGGACGTAGAGAGCACGCTTCAGCGGCGAAGCGATCTGATCCCCTCGCTCGTAGAGACCGTGTCGGGCTATTTGAAGCACGAGCGAGAGACACTCGAATCTGTCGCCGAAATCCGCAGTGCCGCAATCGACCGGGCGGTGACCGATCAGGCCGAGCTCCGAGAAGCATTGGAGGCCGTCGACAAGCTGGAAGACGCGTCAGCCCTGGCGGCCGTCCAGCAGGCAAGCGCCGAGGTTGATGCAGCCCTTATGGAGATCATGGCACTGGCAGAAGATTACCCCGAGTTGCGCGCATCCGATCAGTTTCTCGAATTGCAGGGCCAGCTCGAGGGCACCGAGAACCGTATCAACGTGGCCCGCATCCGCTTCAATGAGGTGGTGGAGACGTACAACGGCGCCATCCGACGCGCACCCGGCAGCCTTCTGGCCGGACTTGGAGGCTTCCGGCGCAAAGCATACTTCAAAGCCGAAGAAGGCGCATCGGCGAAACCTCGGGTACAGTTTTGATTCGCTATGTCGTCGTCGGACTCGCAGTCGCCCTCGTTGTGACGATCGGCATTCTGCTCCTGCTGCGTCCAGAGCCGATCTTAATTGATGAGGCGGAGTTGCTCGAGCGGGACGAACGCGAATTCATTTCCGAGTATCACGGTTATCTCGTCCAGGATTACGACATCGACTACCGCGTCTTCACCACCGATTCCGAGCGACTAATTCTCGAGGAAGCCGTCGATCTGTTCGAACGAATCGGCGTCGGTTCGCAGAGTGAATGGAGCCACGGCCTGCTGCTTGTCATAAATCCGGCGCTCGATCAGGTAAGACTGGAGGTCGGATACTCGCTGGAGGGGACGTTCCCCGATGCGTTTGTCGCCTATATCGAACAGCGCCAGATGGTCCCCTTCTTCGCAGACGGAAGAGTCGCCGACGGCATCCTCGCGACCACCGAACTGATCGTGGATCGCGCGCAGCGGGCCGCCGAGCGGGACGGTTTCGGAGCCGACGAAATCTGGATGATTGGATCAGGCGGCGCGGGTGCCCAGACGGATGCACGGATCGGCGAAGGCTACGAGGCGCCATCCGGCCCTGTGGAAGACGGCGACCGTCTATTCTCCCCCGCCGGGTCCCCGGAGGATGCGCTGTCCGCCTACTTCCGCGCCATGGATGCACGAAACGCGAATCCGAACCTTCCCATCTATTCCCCCGCAACGCAGGCCATGCTCGACGAACGCACCGTCACGCCGGCGCAGATGGATATGGTCGTTCGGACCTATCGCGATTGCACGGCCGAGCCCGCTCGATACGACCAAACCGGACAGCTCGCCGTGATTCGCTACCCTCCCGCAGAGCGACGCTGCGCACCGTTGTTCTTCGTGAAACAGGGCGAGCCCTGGATGCTCGATCTGGCGTCCATGAGCAGGGCCGTCCGGTTCGGCCGGACGAACGCGTGGCATCGATCCGAAGCCGGTTTCGGGGAGTACGGGTTTGCGTTTGAGGATTGGGGGTTTGATGGGAATGGGTTTCCGCGGTAGGGTCCGGAGTGCGGAGTCCGGGGTCCGGCGTGAGGCCGCACGATCTGTCGGGACATGCCGTCCAGGCATGTCCGTTCGACCGTAACCGCCGCCTGTCGGGACATGTCACCAGGCATGAACCCGGACGGTATTGGCACACCCTACGCTGGACTCCGGACGCCGGACCCCGGACTCTTGCCGATGGGAACTGCCGGTCTAAGGCCGTAGTCTCATATCGTATGGCCGTACCTAGAATCAAAGCAACGTACTCACTCGAACCAGATGTGGTTCGGGCTATTGAGCGCATCGCTGAGAAATGGCAAGTATCCAAATCGGAAGCCGTGAGTCGTGCGATCCGTCAAGTCTCCGAGTCGAAGGGTGAGGTTGCGGAAGCGCTCGAGGCGCTTGACCGGCTACAGCAGATCGTTGCCGAGAAGCAGGTCGACACGGAAAGTTGGGCTCGTGAGGCGGCTGCCGAACGAGCTGCATCGGACGTGAAACGCACTGCCGATGATCCACCTTGACACATCGTTCCTCATCCGCTCACTGACCGCGGACTCGTCCGAGAGTCGATCGATAAGACAATGGATCAGTCAACGCGAGACCCTTTGCATCAGCGCTCTTGCCTGGGCTGAGTTCCTTTGCGGTCCGCTTTCGGCCAGTGAGGCCAAGATTGCGGGATCGATCGTCACGCAGACGCTTCCCTTCAGCCGAAACGAGGCTGAGCTGGCAGCCTACCTCTTTAACGAAGCTGGAAGGAATCGAGGAACCATCGTGGACTGTATGATTGCAGCTACGGCAATCCGCAACGACGCACCTCTTGCAACCTCGAATCGACGATTCTTTGGGAGGCTCGAGTCCTTTGGGTTGAACTTGGCAGTCTAGTGCACCGGCAACACCCACCGCTTCGGCGCCAGCGTCCTCGGCTGCGCCGCGAGGTCGACATCAGGATCCACGAGAGGCTGTGGCTGGCGCCCCGTTCGAGCGTCGGCCTGCCCGTCTGCACGTGCTCTCGAATGGGTGGCGATTCTGCCGTCTTGTGGACTGACCGGCATGGTTGCCCACGGCCATGCGGGCCATTATCTTAGTCGATCGCGTTTCTTTTCTGTGTGCATCGCCGGATGGGCAAAAGGAAGGGGGCTACTCAACAGTAACCGGGAGGCACACACATGAAGCATTTGTCGCCTTTGATCACTTTACTGCCATCATTTCCGCTGAGCGCATTATTGGCTGTTTTGATAACGGTCGACGGCGCCTCCGCGCAGAGCACACATGTTTTTTGGACTGACTCATGGGCCGGCACGATCACACGGGCCGAGCTCGACGGCTCCAATGCTGTGAATGTTATCGCGGCGACGTTTGTGCGACCTCAGAACATCGCGATCGACGCTGAAGACGGTAAGATGTACTGGGCCGACTACGCCACCGGGAAGGTGCAGCGCGCAAACCTAGACGGCTCGGAAATTGAAGACCTGTTTCTAGGACAGTACTCGCAGGCCGGGATGGCGCTCGACCTGGAGAATGGGAAGATGTATTGGAACAATGGAGGCGAAAACTGGCGTGCGAACCTCGACGGAACCGACGCCGAATTCCTTGTTAAGCCGGACAGACCAAACTATACCGGCGTCTTCGACATCGCGCTCGACCTCGCCGGCCAGAAGATGTACTGGGCGATGGGAAACAAGATATCGCGGTCCAACCTCGATGGGACCCAGGTCGAGGACATCATTCCGCAAGAGGGATCTGCGATTCCAGTGGATGTGGCGCTCGACCTTGCGGCAGGCAAGCTCTACTGGGCCAACAATCAGCAACAGATCCGGCGCGCGAATCTCGACGGCTCGAATCCCGAGGATGTGTTCTCCGACTCGTTCAGCAAGACCGGCTTGGCGATTGACGCTGGGGCAGAAAAGCTTTACTGGACATCCAGCGACACCAAGATCAGGCGTTCTAACCTCGATGGGACCCAGGTCGAGGAACTCGGGTCGACGACCGTTTATCCCTACGGCTTCGCACTTGATCTGGCGAATAGTCGCATGTACTGGACGACGACTCGGGCAATCCAGAGTGCAAATGTCGACGGTTCCGACGTGCAGGATCTGATCACCACTCCCGTTGCCGAACCGGAGAATCTCTTTATTGACGAAGCAGGCGCCAAGATGTACTGGACCGATGGCCCGGGTCGCGTAATCCAGCGGGCCAATCTCGACGGCACCGAGATCGAAGACGTCGTGGCCACGCCCTTGAATGCCACAGCGCTGGCGGTAGGGACCGAAAAAGTTTACTGGGGCCAGCAGGGCAGGATTTATCGGGCCAATCTCGACGGCACGGATGGAGAAGAACTGCTCTCAGGCCTCGGATCCGTCACCAGCCTGGCGCTCGATCCGCAGAATGAGAGGATGTACTGGACTACCTCGGGCGGCAAGATTCAATACGCCAACCTCGACGGGTCGGATCCGGAGGATCTTCTCACGGATCTGTCGAGCCCGAACGGCCTTGTACTCGATCTGGAGAACGGCGTCATGTATTTCGGGGCTCGGGCTATCAAGCGAGCGGGCTTGGATGGAAGTAATCTCGAGGACATCGTTACCGGCTTGAGTCTGCCGTATGGGGTCGCAGTAGACTTGGATGGCGGCAAGGTTTACTGGGCCGACATAAACAATAGCACTGTTCAGCGCGCGAATCTCGACGGCTCTGACGTGGAAGATCTCGCTGTGGATCTGAGGTCGCCGTACGGGATCGCCTTGGCTCAAGTAACGACCACGGCCGCTGAGGATGAAGGTCCGATCCCGCAGACGGCCGTGCTGGAGTCGAACTACCCGAATCCGTTCAACCCACAGACAGTAATTCAATACAGCCTGCCGCGCCCGGAACGGGTGAGACTGCAGGTCGTCGATCAACTGGGGAGAGTGGTCGCCACGCTCGTGGACCGCGAGCAGGCGTCCGGGTCTCACAGAGTACATTGGAGCGGAAACGATGGGAACGGTCACCCCGCGGCGAGCGGCGTCTATCTCTACCGGCTCGAGGCGGGCGATTTCGTGAAGACGCGATCCATGATGCTGGTGAAGTAGGGGCACGCCGGCGGCGTGCCCGCCGGCCTACGCCTGATTAATCCGGTGCCTGATGTCCGTTGTTCCCTCGCTCGCAATCTCCAGACTCTTCAACCCATCCTCCAACGTCACGCGCATCGATTTTGCGTCGCCGTCAACAACCCGGAGGAAGTCCTGCATAAGCTTGCGGAGAGCATCCAAATAGGCGTCCTCCTTCGTGCCTCGTATTGCGAAAGTGGCCTCGACGATGCGGTCGACTTCGTGCTGGCCCGGTAGGTCTTCGAGCGGGACATTCCGCGACGCATCGAGTGGTTCGTCCCGTACGATCGAAAGATTTGGGAGTTGTTCGAGAACGCCCTCGTGGTTTTTCCCTGACATGGCGACGATGCGGCCGCTCATCGGAATCCAGCCGGCAACATCCACCTGCGCACCCGCGAATACGAAATGCAAAGAGGTTCGCTCGAACGCGTCAATACGATTAAAAGCATGATACTGGGAAGCTACGAGGCCGTCCTCGTAGCCGACGTCAATCGCCACACGGTCTTCCCGTCCGTCCTTCCGGCGCCAAGAGCGTCCGGTGACATCCTTCACGGGCGCATCCGTACATCCGTTCACGATGTCGATGAAGTGCACCGCGTGTTCGATCAGGATTCCTCCGGAGATCTCGGGATCCCAGAACCAGTGGTCCGGCCCCATGGATTCGTCCTGAGCGTAATTCTCCACGACCACGCGTTGAAGTGGACCGAACCACTGCGCTCCGCTCCAATCTTGCATGCATTCGACGATCGGATTGTAACGCAGCATGAAATCGACCGCCGCGGTTGCCTGGGACGCCTTTTCCGCCTCAACGAGCCGGCGCGCGTCGTCGACGGTCACCGCGATCGGCTTTTCGACCAGCACGTGAATTCCCTTTTCCAAGGCAGCAGCGGCAATTTCGGTGTGTGTATTCGGAGGCGTCACTACCGAGACGACGTCGACAAGTCCTGAATCCAGCAGCTCGCGCCAGCCGCTGAAATAGGCGAACTCCGGCGGCGCGGTGACGGGATGGACGTCGGCGACCGCGGTCACGGCCGCGCCGTCAAGACCGGACCAGGCACGGGCCAGGAATTTCCCGAATCCGCCGTAGCCGATGATGCCGATGCGGTGATTGGTCTCACGCATTGTCACCTCTGTCTAATCGGGTCCGTCCAGCGGACGTGCCTGGCGGCATGTCCCTACGTGTTCGCCATACATCCGTCCAGCGGACATGCCTGGCGGCATGTCCCTACGTATTTCCGTATGTCTTTCCTCGAACCCCGAACCTCGAACCTCGAACCCTTTTGTCGAATCGCTTCGATATCCACTCAAAAATATGATATCTCCGGCGTCCGTTCGCGAAGTTTCTTGACACAGGCTTTATCTTGTCGTACGTTGTCGAAGCGTTTCGATAAATCTCCTACCGATTTTCCCCACCCCGTTTGAAGCGATCGACCATCAAAGACGTTGCCGCCGAAGCCGGCGTGGCTATCTCGACTGTTTCTCTCGCCATGAGCGGAAAGGGGTACGTACGTGACGAAACGAAACAGCGCGTCAAAGACGCGGCGAAGAGACTGAATTATGCCCCCGCCAAGGCTGCGCAGCGGCTCGCATCGACGCAGACGGGTTACATCGGCTTCGTATTGCGTGCGGATCACTTCAGGCGCAGCGAGCCGTTTTACACGCGCGTTTTTCTCGGTACGGAGTTCGAAGCCCACCATCATGGACATTATGTCCTGCTAACGACGGTTCCGAGTCCCTTCGACGCCGAAAAGCACACCCCGCGATTCCTGCGCGAGGCGAGTATTGACGGGTTGATGATCGCCGGGAAGGTGGATCCTTCATTTTTGTCGTATCTGGACGGGCTTTCACTGCCGATCGTATTGATCGACTTCGAGTTCGACGATATCCCGTCCGTTCTGATCGACAACACGGGCGGAGCCGCCGCTGCGGTCAGGCATCTGCTGAGTCGGTCGCACGAGCGGATAGCTTTCCTGGGCGCCGATATGACGCATCCCAGTATTCGCAGCCGGCTCGACGGCTATCGTCTTGCCCTTGCGGGCGCGGGATTTCCCGCAGACGACAGGTTGGTGGTCGCTTCGACGAACGGGGAGCCCGATACGGAAACGGGGCGTGTTCTGGCGACGCGACTTCTTGCAATGGATCCCATGCCGACCGCTGTTTTCTGCGCCAACGACGCACTTGCGTTGACGGTGATTCGCACCGCCGCGGAAGCAGGCATCCGCATTCCCCAAGACCTGGCAGTCGTCGGATTCGACGACGTCGAAAGCGCCAGATTGGCCTCGCCGTCCCTTACAACGGTCCGCGTATTCAAGGAACAGTTGGGCGAATTGGCGTCGCGCTATCTGGCCGAGCTCATCTTGAGCCGTCCCGAAAGCGACAACCGATACGAACGGAGCAGTCACACAATCCGGGTTCCGACGGAGCTCGTAGTTCGTGCTTCAACCTGAACACCGGGGTCCCGACAGGCCCGACCAGATGACAATAGAAAATAACAGTCAGCGAATTTCGCTGAGCAATCGATCAGAAACGGCCTCAGTTCATGAGGGCCCGAGCAAACAGACCATAGAGGAAGTCGTCATGTATAACACAGTACAGAAACTCTGGTATCTCGGCATTACGGCGCTGTTCGCCGTCGTCGTGATCGCGCCTCCGGCGCTTTCGCAATACGACGCGAGCGTGCTGTCTGCCAGCAGCCCGATGAACCTCCTATCCAACGGCGGATTCGAGGTGATGAAACCGGCCTACTGGGAGCCTTCGGGTGACGGCGCCGCTTGGACGGACGCGCGTTCCCGAACTCCCGAACGGAGCCTCGAGCTCGCGGGAGCAGGTGAATCTTCGTGGACCATGGCCGAGGGCGTCCGCAACTGGACACCCGGATTCCCGGGCGGCGGCAATCCCGAACTGGAAATCGGTGGATGGGTCTATCTCGACGGGGTAAACACCTCGCCCTCGTCCGACGACGAGAGGTTTCAGCTCGTTTTCGAGTTCTTCGCGGATGCGAGCCAGACGACAAACGTGCTCGGCGAGCCAATCGTGCTGGATCTACCCCAAGATCAGCCTTCGACATTTGACTGGGTTGAGCTTTCCAGTGCGACACTTGGCGCGGTCACATTCCCGGGAGAACAGGCCGCCAAGAGCGCCCGCGTAACCTTCCGTAAGGGAGCGAATGCAACCGGCGCGGCGTATCTCGACGACCTCTTCATACGAGCGGTCGAAGGCGCCGACGGATGGTCGGGTGACTTCTTCAACGCCAATTTCGACGCGGGAGACACCTGGTACTACTGGTGGAACAACTTCGCGGGCGGCGTCGCGGACTGGCCGGACAGCCAGCCCCACATCAATACGGTGACCGGCACCGACGCGTATGAAGGCGACTACAGCCTGCGTCTCGAATCGAACGGCCTAAATCAGGATGAAACGGTTGGTGTCTCTGAACGCGTACCAGTCGACGGTCCGATCGTAGTCAGCTTCCGTGTGAAGCACGAAGGCAACGAATCGGAGGAAACGATCGGCGAGGGGCAGAACAACCTCGGCGTGACCGTGCTGTGGTACAGCGACCTGCAGTCCGGGGCCGCCGGTTACGGCGAGGTCGGCGGAATCGACCTGATCCTGCACGGCCAGTTCATCAACGAGCAGTTCGTCCCGAGACTCGCGACTTCGGATGAAGGATGGACGCAGTACGCCTTTGTACTGTATCCGCCGGAGAATGCGGTCGGAACCGAGATTCGTCCCAGGTACTGGCATGGGTTCACCGGCGTCTCGTATTGGGATGACTTTTTCGTCGCCCCGCTGTCGGAGATCGTATCAGAGCTCGCGAGTGAGAACCTCCTGGAAAACGGCGGCTTCGAGGCATTGAAACCCGCGTACTGGGATCCCACGGGCGACGGAGCCGTGTGGACGGATCTGATGTCTCGAACGGCCGAGCGCAGCCTCGAGCTTTCGGGCGCAGCTGAAGCATCGTGGTCGATGTCGGAGGGCGTGCGCAACTGGGTGCCCGGCTTCCCCGCCGGGGGTAATCCTGAACTGGAAATCGGCGGGTTTGTCTACACCGAAGGGGTGAACACATCCCCATCGTCGGACGACGAGAAATTCCAGCTCGTGTTCGAGTTCTTCACCGATGCGACCCAGACAACAAACGTGCTCGGCGAACCGATCGTGCTGGATCTCCCCCAGGATGCAGCATCGACGGGCGACTGGGTCGAGCTTTCAAGCTCGACGCTCGGTGCGATTACGTTCCCTGGAGAGCAGGCCGCAAAGAGCGCGCGCGTGACCTTCCGTAAGGGTGCTAATGCCACGGGCACGGCGTACCTCGACGACCTGTACGTGAGAAACGTCACCGGATCGGACGGATGGTCGGGTGACTTCTTCAACGCCAATTTCGACGCGGGAGACACCTGGTACTACTGGTGGAACAACTTCTCCGGCGGCGTCGAAGATTGGCCCACGACCCAGCCGCACGTTAACTCGGTGACTGGAAGCGACTCGTATGAGGGCGATTACAGCCTGCGACTCGAAGCCAACACCGACAACCAGGACGAGACCGTCGCGGTCTCGGATCGCGTTCCGGTGACGCCGGGAGTTCCGGTGCTCGTGAGCTTCTTCGTCAAACACGACGGGAATGCAGCCGAAGAAACGATCGGAGAGGGGCAGAACAACCTCGGCTTCACCTTCCTCTCCTACAGCAATCTGCTGTCGGGCGCGGCGACTTACAATGAGATCGGCGGCGCCGATATTACCCTCAACGGAGCAGACAACCCGATGTTTGTCCCCAAGCTCGGCACTTCAGCTGCAGGGAAAGCAGCCGGAGCCGACTGGACTCAATATGGGTTCGTCTACTATCCGCTCGATGGAGCCGCCGGAATCGAGGTCCGTCCAAGGTACTTCCATGCCTTTAGCGGCGTGAGCTACTGGGACAACATCTCGATAATTCCGTTGGATGGCCTGCACGTAAACACCGCCGTAGAGGATGACCTCGTCGACGGCTCGGTGCCGGAATCCTTCCGCCTGCTCCAGAACTATCCGAACCCGTTCAACCCGGCGACGACCATCGCCTTCGACCTGAAGAAGTCGGAGACCGTGTCGCTCGGCGTGTTTAACGCGCTCGGACAGAAAGTGGCAACGCTCCTCAATGGCCAGGTGATGGCGGCGGGGACGCAAACCGTCCGGTTCGATGCGACGGGACTTCCCAGCGGATTCTACATCTACGCGCTGGAAGTGGACGGCCGCACCGTATCCAGAAAGATGGTGTTGCTGAAGTAGCCTGATCATCACGAGCGGGGTCGTCGCGACTTTGTCGCGGCGATCCCGCTTGGGGTGTACAACCAAGCCTGAGGATACGGTTGTGAGGCTTCTCGTCACACCATGTCTAGGACTGCTGCTTCTGGCGAGTCTGGGCATTGGCTCAGCCTCAGCTCAGACCGGCAAGATCGCCGGACGCGTCATAGAAGCGTCGACCGGTGATCCGCTGCCCGGCGTCAACGTAGTCATCCCGGGCACCCTGCAGGGCAGCACCAGCGACGTCGAAGGCTACTACTTCATCCTGAACGTCAAGCCGGGTACGTACGCGGTCCGCTCTTCCTTTATCGGCTACACGCCGGTGACCGTCGACGGCGTCAGGGTGATGATCGACAAGACGGCTACGGCCGATTTCAGCCTGAACGAGGAAACCATCGAGGGCGAGGAAATCGTCGTCGTGGCGCGGCGCCCGCTGGTGGACAAGGACCTTACGTCGACCGCCACGTCGGTCTCCTCCGAACGCCTTGAAGCCCTGCCCGTGCTCACGTTCAACGACGTGATCAACCTGCAGGCAGGCGTCGTCGAGGGACACTTCCGAGGCGGCCGCACAGGTGAGGTTTCGTACCTGGTGGACGGTATCCCCATCAACGACGTCTACGATCAGACGTACTCGTACCAGGTCGAGAACAACTCGATTCAAGAGATCGAGGTCATCACCGGCACCTTCAACGCGGAATACGGACAGGCCCAGTCGGGCATCGTGAACATCGTCACAAAGGACGGAGGTGACTCCTACAGCGGGTCGTTCAGCGCTTACGGCGGCGACTACGCCAGCACGGGTACCGACCTGTTCACGAAGGTCGACGATGTTTCGCCGGTTGGGACGTACGAGCTTCAGGGCTCGCTCGGAGGTCCGGTACTCGGAGACCGTGTCACGTTTTTTGCATCCGGCAGGTACTGGCATGACGACGGTTTCCTATACGGACGGCGCGTCGTCCAACCCGTGACCGCCGGTCCGGGAGAAGGACAGATCGTGACTGTCGACGGCCGGCAAGTATTCGTCCCGGCATTCGGTGACAGTTCCTACACGTCGATGAACTGGAGGGATCAGTGGACGGGAAGCATCAAACTGTCCGCCCGCCCGCGCATTGGAACGCGGCTGACGTTCTCTCTGCTCACCCAGGAGGATGAAGGACAGGATTACGACCACTTTTTCAAATACAACCCCGGCGGCACCCCCACGACGTACGGGACTTCGCGCTCGCTGACCGCGTCGCTGAGCCATTTCATGAGCGGCCGCAGCTTCGTCGAAGTGAACGCCGCGTATTTCACGAATGCGGTCGATTCGTATCTCTACGAGGATCCACTCGATCCGCGGTGGCCTGCAGACGACGCCATCCGCTCACTGGGCGGCAACTTCTCGTTCGTCCGCGGCGGGGCGCGCATGGATTACTTCGAGCGCAAGACGAAGACCCGCGTCGTCAGCATGGACTACACGAGTCAGTTCACGCGCAAACATCAGGTCAAGACCGGGTTCGAGCTCAAGAGTCACGACCTCGACGTCGACCGGTTCGAGGTGCTGAACAATTCTTCGACCGGGTTCGAGCCGGCCGTTCCGCCGAGTGGAACGCCTGCCCACGTGCAGATCAGCGCCGACCCTGTCGAAGCAGGGGCATTCATCCAGGATAAAATGGAGTTCGACTTCATGATCGTGAACGTCGGACTTCGGCTGGATTATTTCGATGCCAAGGGTGACGTGCTCCAAGACTTCGGGCGGCCGCAAACCTCCGATCGCTCGCCGTCGGATGCCAAGTGGCAGCTCTCGCCTCGCGTAGGAATCGCCTATCCGCTCTCGGAAGCGGGCGTCGTCCATATCTCCTACGGACATTTCTTCCAGATGCCCCCGTTCGAGTTTCTTTACACGAACTCTGACTACATTTTCGATCCGGAAGAGGGTGTCGGCCGCGCCTTCGGTTTCGCGGACCTCGAGCCGCAGCAGACGGTCGCCTACGAGATCGGGCTCCAGCAGGCCTTTAGTGAAACATTCGGAGCAACCTTCACGGTGTACTTCAAAGACATCCGGAATCTGCTCGGTACTCGCCTCGAAGTGATTCAACCGGGCTTCGACGAGCCCTTCCCACTCGAGAAATACGGGCGCTATGTCAACCGCGACTATGGGCAGGTCAGGGGTTTCACCGTCGCCCTCGAAAAGCGGATGTCGCAGGGATTTGCTTTCGATATCGACTACACGTTCCAGATCGCCGAGGGCAATGCCAGCGATCCGCGATCGGTGCTCCTCGACGAAGCGCAGGGAATCGAACCAGAAAAGCAGCTCGTGCCCCTCGACTGGGATCGGCGTCACCAGCTCATAACCAGCATGACGGTCGGGCAGCCCGGGAACTGGATTGGCACGCTCACCGGACGCATGGGGTCGGGTCTGCCGTACACGCCGTCCCTCGCCGACGAACGGATCGGATTGGAAAACTCGGCAAGGAGACGCAGCACGGTCACGTTCGACTTGTACGCGATGAAGGAGGTCGGTTTCGGCGGTCTGCCCCTGTCGATCTTCGCGCGCGTTTTCAACGTGTTGGATACCCGAAACGAGATCAACATTTTTTCGGATACGGGTCGGGCCTTCCCGAATCTCCGATTCCAACCGGGCGAACCGCAGGGATTGAACACGAAAGAAGAGTTCCTGCAGCGGCCCGACTTTTATTCCGCCCCGCGTCAGGTTACCGTAGGGGTCTCGCTGAGGCTATAGATCGATGAGAAACGCTAAACGAGAAACGCTAAACGAGAAACAAGTAACCTGTAACGAGTTACTTCATCGTGTAGTGTTTCTCGCTCTTGTTCTTGTGCTTGCGACCATCTGCACGTCAGTCGCCCAACGGATTCCGGATCCGAAGCAGGGCAATCCGCGGCTAACGCAGTGGGGCGTGCTGGACGGGAACCGGGTGAGGACGCTCTATGCCAACCACGGCGAGATCGCCCGCTGGCCGGATCAGCCGTCAGGCGAATGGCCGAGAGGGAGCGGCCACTCGTACGTCGACGGCGTGGCGTTCATCGTGTCGGTCAGAACGAGGGACGGCCTTGGTCAGGTGATCAAGCCGCAGGCCACCAATTATCGCGAGTTCATAGACCGCGATCCTGTCACGTCCGAGGCCTGGGGCTGGGCGCCCGTCCCGGGTTATTCCAACCCGCGTCAGGAGTCTCCCGCCCGCAGTGACGACCCCGGCACGTGGCCGAGCGAGTGGCCGGACCGCCCGATTGACTGGGCGGGCCAGTGGAATGGCTTCTTCGGAAGAGGAGTTGAAAATGCCGACGTCGAAACATACTTCGTATTCGATGACAGTCCCGACCGCGAGTGGACCGGGCCCGACCACCAGTTCTTTCCCTGTGAAGGCGACACGACGCGCGGAGGCATTGGCGTAGAGGTTGCTGCGAGAGGATTTCAGTGGAATCACCCGCTCGCCCAGGATGTGATCTTCTGGCTGTACGAGATCACGAACGAGTGCGACATCGATTACGACGACGTTTTCTTCTCTCAGTACATCGACTGGGGCGTAGGCGGAACCGACGACTCGGGAGACGATGAGGGCGCCTACAATACCCGGCTCGACCTGGCGTTTGCGTGGGACTATGACGGAGTGGGCACGCCGGCACGATGGAGCCCGGTCGGAACCGCCGGATACGCCTTCCTCGAGTCTCCCGGCATCTCGACCGACGGCGTCGACAACGACCAGGACGGTATTACCGACGAAAGCCGCGACAGCGGCCCGGGGCAGCTCATCGAAGGCCAGGCGGCGATCCTGGCATACGTCGAGGCCAACTATAACATGCAGGATTTCAATAACTTCTACCTGGGCATCGAGGGCCGCCCCGCCTATCAGGCCGGCCGCTGGTGGACCGGCGACGAGGACATGGACTGGGTGGGATACTCCGACCTCAACGGCAACGGCATTTGGGATCCCGACGAGCCGATCAACGACGATGTCGGGGAAGACGGACTCTCACCCACCTCTCCCAACTACCCGGGAAGGGACGTGGGTGAAGGCGACGGCCGGCCGACCGCGGGCGAACCCAATTTCGACGCGCTCGACAAGGATGAATCGGACCAGATCGGCCTTACGGGCTTCGCCGTCTTCAACGTCCACGACTACGAACTGCTCGACGACGCACAGAACTACGATATATTCTCGCGCGCCGTACCGCCTTTTGACGACATCCTGCTCGAAGGAGGCCGCAACCTCGGCATGTTCTTCTCGTCGGGCCCCTTCCCCCTGAAGGCCGGCCAGACCGAGCGATTCTCGATGGCGCTTCTCTTCGCCGAGAAGGATTTCACCGATCCCAGGAACATCGCGAACTCCGCGCTTGCGCGCAAAAAGGAAACCGTTCAGCAGATTTACAACGCCGACTACCGATTCGCGCGGCCGCCGAACAAGCCCCTGGTGGAGGTCATCCCGGGAGACGGAATGGTGACCCTGACGTGGGACGATCTTGCGGAGCAATCCTTCGACCCCTTCCTGAGAGAGTTCGACTTCGAAGGGTACATGATCTTCCGATCGACCGAACCGAACTTCGAGGAGAACCTCACCATTACCGACGCCTTCGGCAACCGTACTTTCCAAAAGCCGATCGCACAGTTCGACCTCGTGAACGGCCTGCGCGGTCCCCATCCCGTGAGTGTCAACGGCGTACAGTTCAACCTGGGAACAGACAGCGGACTGAAGCACACCTTCATCGACCGCGACGTGCGCAACGGACAGACCTATTACTACGCGGTCGTTGCCTACGACCGCGGGCTGGTGTCTCGGGACGCCGACGGCACGGTGGTAACCACGCCGGACGGCATGGTTCGAGGCCTCGCGCCGTCGCTCACCAGCGCCGTCATCAAGAACGACGTAGCGGGTAACGTCGTGGCGGACGTGAACACCGGGTTCGCCGTGCCGAGGACGCCCGCTGCCGGATACATCGGACCCGCCCTAGAGAATGTGGAACGCGCGGTGACCGGAACCGGAATAATCGACATCGAGATCGTTGCGCCGGGACTCGTCACGGAGGCGGCCGATTACGAACTGACTTTCCAGAACCCCTCGCTCTGGCAGAATGAATCCGAGGTCGAATTCCAGTTGATCAACAAGACCGCCGGAACGACCGTCGTGTCGGACGTCGTCACGAACGGAATCGCCGAGATCGCTCCGTTCGAAGGGTTCGTCGTCGACATGGTCTCCCCCACCGCGGTGACGGTCACGGACGCCACCACCCGACTTACGGACGAGCAGACAACGTTCCGGCCGGTCGTAAGGCCCGCGTCGAGGGTGCCGCTGGTCCAATCAAGGTTTATTGCGGTGCCCGACGACTTCGTCATGCACTTTACCGAGGGCATCTCCGACACGTCGTCGGTCCTGGGATTCGGCATGCTCGCCATTCCTACGCCGTTCTACATCGTGAATTCGGCAGGCGAGAGACAGGAGTTCATCGTCATCGAGGAGAATCCGGATCTGAGAAACGGGCAGTATGACCACGGCGAGCGGATCGTCCTCGCCATGGGTGTCGAGCCGGATCTGCCCCCGATCCGGGCCGGAGGCGAATGGAGGGTGTCGTGGTCGATCGAAGTCGTTCCACCGGACCCGGTGCTCGAACCCGACATCGCGGTCATACCCCCCGCTGCCGGATCGACGCTGGCGTTTGAGACCAGCAAGCCGTTCCAGACGGGCGACCGCGTTGCGTTCAGCGTGAAGCCGCCGGAACTAGACGATCAGCTCGCCGCGAACCAGATGGACGACATCTTCGTCGTGCCGAATCCGTACGTGGCGACCAGCGAATTCGAACCTCCGAACGTCTACCGGGCGGGACGCGGCGAGCGCCGGATATACTTTATGAACCTCCCGCGACAGTGCACGATCCGGATCTATACGATCTCGGGTCAATTGGTTCAGACCCTCGAGCACGAATCGTCCATAGATGACGGGCAACTTTCTTGGGATTTGGTCCAGCGCGACGGGATGACGATCTCATACGGCATCTATCTGTATCACGTCGATGCGCCGGGCGTGGGCGAGTTTGTCGGCCGATTCGGGGTAATCAAATGAGACCGTGGAAGCGACATAGCCTCTGCACTCGCGGACAGGAAGTCACCCCGGGCTTCAGCCCGGGGCAGCGAGCCCACACTATTCCCTCCGAGCCGGGCTTCAGCCCGGCGAGGCCAGCCGCGAATTCAAGCGTTTGCCATTGTCCGGCAAAGATCGGACCTCGAACCTCGAACCTCGAACCCTGGCGGCGTGCTAGGACCCTACTGGTCGGCTTCGCAATCGCTCTTGTGTCCATTCTAGCCTCTTCCGCCACCGCTGCCGCCCAGGGCGTCTCGAAGGTGGGCACGACGGCCGCCGACTTCCTCCAGATCGACGTCGGACCGCGCGCGGTTGCAATGGGTGGAGCCTTCGTGGCAGGCGTCGACGATGCTTCGGCGCTCTATTGGAATCCGGCCGGCATCGCCCACATGCGAGGCAGCGAGATGATAGCGTCCCATACGGAGTGGCTCGCCGATCTCACATTCGACTATCTCGGCGTTGGACTCGATTTCGGCAATGCGGGCATAGCGGGCGTCTCGGTGACGATGCTGTCTGTACCCGACATGATCGTACGGACCGTCGATCGTCAGGATGGGACCGGCGAGACGTTCGATGCGGCTGATATGGCCCTCGGCGTGTCGTACGGCAGGGCGGTCACCGACCGGTTCGCGATCGGGGTGACGGCTAAGTACATCCGGCAGCGAATCTGGCACTCCGAAGCGACGGCGTTTGCTCTGGACATCGGCACCCAGTTTCGAACGGATTTCGTCGGAGGTCTGACGATCGGCGCCGTCATGTCCAATTTCGGGAGCGACCTCAAGCTCAACGGCCGCGACCTTCGTACGTTCGTCGACCCCGATCCGAGCCAGCTCGGCAACAACAACCGAGTTCCGGCCAACTTCGAGCTCGACGCGGCCAAGCTGCCGCTCAACTTTCAGTTCGGCATAACCACGACTCCTGTCAATTCGCGCCTGCACAAGGTCACGTTGAACGCAGACGCGCTCCATCCGAACTCGAACAACGAGAGCCTGAATCTCGGCATCGAGTACGGATACCAGGAGAGGGTGTTCTTGAGAGGGGGCTATCGTGGAATGTTTCTGGATGAGGCCGAAGGCGGACTCTCAGGAGGACTGGGCGTACATCAAACTCTGTTCGAAGGCGGCATCGCCAAGCTGGATTATGCGTTCCGAGCCGGCGGACGTCTCGGCGACGTGCACGTGGTCGGCTTCGGCCTGACCTTCTAAGCCGTGCTAAGCCGGATTATCATCTTGCTCCTGGCGGTGCTCACCGGATGCAGGCAATCGGAGCAGGGCGCGGATCAGCGCACAGACGGCAAGGTGCGCCTGACCTACTGGTCGGCGCAGAATCCGGGCGAACGAAAGCTCGCCGAAATCCTCGTCGAAGAGTGGAACACCGCCCATCCCAACATCCAGGTCGATCTACAGCCGCTGCCGGCAGGACAGTCCAGCGAAGAGGTCCTTCTAGCAGCCATCGCCGCCGGCACGACGCCCGACGTATGCTCCAATGTGTGGCCCGGGATCGTGGACGACTTCGTCAGGGCCGGCGCACTCATTGCTCTCAATCGATTCGCCGATTTCGATTCGTTGTCCCAATCCCGTTTTCCTGAAGGGATCGTAGAGCGTTTTTCGGCGACCGACGGAAGCATCTACCAGATACCGTGGAAGACCAATCCCATCATGATGCTCTACAACCGGAAGCTTTTCCGGGAGGCCGGCATCGAAACCCCGCCCGCGACGTACAGCGAGTACCTGCAGGCGGCCGAGCGGGTGACAAAAGATCTGAACGGTGACGGCCAGTTCGACCGGTGGATGGGCTATCGCGACATCCGGCCCATCTGGCACGAGCGACGGTTCGATTTCTTCGCGTTCTACGTGGGCGCTTCGGGTGGGAAGACGCTCTTCGACCGCGGAGAGCTCGCCGTCGACACGGTCGCCTCGAACAAGGTGTTCCATCTCTTCAGGACGCTTTACGAGAATCATTACTTCCCGCTGACGACGTTCCAGGGCAGTCCCGTCCTGAGCGGGAAGATCGCTACCGAGTTCACCGGCCCGTGGCAGCTCCGCTGGCTGAAAGACAACGCGCCGCCCGACTTCGAATACGCATTCGCGCC
>DATKEJ010000446.1:0-5736 GCA_035512315.1 Rhodothermales bacterium
GAGACGTTCGCCATTGACTTCGATCAGGGCCTGTACGATTCGGGAGATCCCGTTCCTTTTCTGCCGGCCGTTGTCACAGGCACCGTCTCCCAGACTGGCGACGTTTATGAGGATGGTCAGACGGGCGAGTTCACGATTGCAGCGTCCATCGAGGCTGTGCCCGACATAATGATCGGCGGCGGAATCAACATCGCCTATGGACGCTACGAGTTCGGTCGCGTATTTGAAGAGTTCGACGTCGACAACGCGAATGACGGCACGGGCATTACGACGGATTTTGAATCTCTGAGGCTGACGGAGGATCTGAAGACCGATCTCGTCGGCGCAAACCTCCGGCTCGGGATGTCAGCCAAGGTCAGTCCGCAGTTGATGCTCGGTCTCACAATGGAGACGCCGACGTACTATGCGGTCGATGAGGACTTCGCTACAAATCTCGACACGTACTTCGACAACGGCGACGCCTATTCAGAGCGCGTATCCGGATTTACGGAGTACGAGATCGAGACGCCCTGGCGCTGGGGAGGCGGCCTCGCATTCAATATCGTCGGACTGACGCTGGCGGCGGACGCCGAGTATGTCGACTGGACGCAGCTCAAGCTCCGCGCCAACGAGCGTGATGACGACTTCCTCTACGACGATGTGAATCGCTTTATCGAACGGGAATATGAATCCGTCCTCAATACTCGCTTTGGAGGCTCTTACGATTTTGGCGCCGTGATTCTTCGCGGGGGCTATGCCCTGCAGCCGGATCCAAGGCCGACTGCGGATCTGGACCGCGACCGCGAATACCTGTCGGCCGGGATCGGATTCGATATCCGAGACGCGATGCAGATCAACATCGGCTGGATGCAGGAGCGGTTTGACGACCAATACCAGCCCTATGCGGAAGTCGCGGGCGCCCCGATAGTCACCGAAAAAGTGACGCGAGACAGGGTGAGTCTGGGGGTAAGGATCTCGCTGTAAGAGGTTCGAGGTTCGAGATTCGAGTTCGAGGCTCCAGGTTCCGCCTCCCCCTCGACGAAGGGGACCAACCGCCTCGGTGCGTGGTCCCCCGCTGGAGTGGGGGACCGTCGTAGTTCTTCGCGGTTAACGTTTCTGAGTTACACGGACGTGCTCGCTCGGGCGGGCAGGCTCACGGCAAGGTCCGCAGGTCATTTGCGTTTTGCATTTTCAATTTGAATTGTTTCTGGATCCCGGATCGAGTCCGGGATGACGGGACCCCGGAACCTGGAACCTCGAACCTATTCCGATTCCGCCTGCAGTTTCCTCCTCTCCTGCATCATCTCCCGATAGGAATTCGCTGCATTGTTGTGCTCGCGCAACGTGCGTGAGAAGATGTGTCCGCCGCTTCCATCAGCCACGAAGAAGAGAAACTCGTGATCCTCTGGTTCGAGCACGGCCCGGATCGATGCAGGCGAGGGGTTGGTGATAGGGCCGGGCGGCAGGCCGTAGTAGAGATACGTGTTGAAGGGATGTTCGAGTTTGTAGTCGCTGTAAAGAAGTCGCCGGGACCCGTTGCTGCCCTCTGCCTTCATGACGGCGTACTGAACGGTGGGGTCGGCCTGGAGAGGCATCCGTATGCGTAAGCGATTCATGTAAACGCCCGCGATGGTGCCCCGCTCGGACTCGACCCTCGCCTCCCACTCGACAATGGAAGCCAGAGTGAGGACCTCCTCCTCCGATAAACCCAACTCAGCTGCCCGCGCCCGCATTTCATCGCTGAAGAACTCGTCGAAAGCTTGCTTGAGCCTCCTCACGACCTGCTCCGCACTGGTGCCCCAGAAAAAATCGATCGTTTCCGGAAGCATGTAGCCGAAAAGATGGAGGGTGTCGGTCCCCAGCTCCGCGGCGAGCTCGGGGTCGGCGAACGCCGCCTTGACGGTCGCTGAATCGACACCGAGGGTATTCTGGACTGCCGCGGCGATGACACCGACCCTCGTGCCGGGTGGAACGGTTATTCGGAGCGGCGTTTGAAGACCCTTCCTCAGGATGTTCAGGAGCTGATAGACGGAGGTCCCCGATTCGATGAGATAGTGGCCCGCCTTAATGTGGCGATGCCAGCCCGTGATCCTGGCCACGAGCCGGAAACGGCCCTCGGCGTTCAGAATGCCGCGGGTCTTCAAAGAATCCGCAATTGCGTCGAAGGTCGATCCTGGGGCGATATTAACGACCCGGGGTCCGTCGAAGTCCTCTGTGGCGGAACCGGCAAGCATCCCGACGGCGGCCGCAATTCCGACCGCGACCAGAAGTCCGACGACTAAAGCGGTTCTTCTCAACGGCTTGCACTTAAGGTTGGTCTCAGCAGCCGTCAAATAGTACGCTCCGTCGGCCAGATCGGTTCACGGAGGGAGACGGCGTTAGATTCTGGATCCCGGATGAAAGCCCGGGATGAGGTGGCAACTTTCGCCTCGAGTGACCTCCCCCGGCTGCACCCGGCGTCACTTGAGTCTTGCCTTGCTTTCGTGGACACGCGTTCCGCCGGGCTTAGCCGCCCCCTCGGGAGGGGGACCACCGCCTTGGGATGTGCCATCTGCCATTTGCCATCCGCCATCTTCCATCCTACTCTTCGGCGTACAGGTGCCTTTCCAGCGAGCGGGTCTCGTCGATGATCCGCTCGTACAGCCGGCGTACGGCCTGATCGGTCAGTGGGCCCGGATTGGAGGCCATCACGTTCCGAAGCACCTCGTCTTCGCGCGCCGGCGTGTACACCGACAGACCGTGGTGTTTTTTGATCGTCCCGATGTGTGTCGCACAGACGGCGCGCTCGTTCAGAAGGAGAATGACGAGACGATCGATGGCGTCGATCCGGTCGCGCCAAGGATCCATGTCGCCGACGACCGGATCGTGCGGGACCTTCGGCATTGGGGATCGGAGTTGACGACTCAGATCTTCGAACTGCGACTTGTCCATGGTGCGTCTTCTCAGAGTGCAAGATTGGGGATCACGGTCAGCGAGAGGGGGCTTTCGAATCCGGCGTGCCACTTCATTTCTCCGGCTTTAGCGATCATCGCAGCGTTGTCGGTGCAAAAAGCAGGGCGCGGGATGCACACGTCGAAGCCCAGTCGGCGCCCGTCGGCTCGGACTCTTTCGCCCAGTTCGCGGTTGGCCGATACGCCCCCGGTTATTGTCACGTGTGGGATGCCGGTTTCTTCGACGGCGTCGGCGACTGCGCCGGCCAGCACATCTACGACGGCGCGTTGGAACGAGGCGCACAGGTCGCCGAGGTGTTCGCGAAGGTGATTTTCGCGATCGTCCTGGTCGGCGAGATAGTAAAGCATCGAGGTTTTTATCCCTGAGAACGAGAAACTGAATTTGTCGGGTCGGGAGCGGGGGAAGTGCACGAACTCCGGGTTTCCTTTGGAGGCGAGGCGGTCGATGTGGGGTCCACCGGGGAATCCGAGTCCCATCAGTTTGGCGACCTTGTCGAACGCCTCTCCGGCAGCGTCGTCTCGTGTCCTTCCTAAAATATTGTGTTTGAAACCTTTATCCACCACGATTAATTGTGTATGACCGCCAGAGACGGTGAGGTTGATGTGGGGGAGTGGTGGTTGGGTTTCTTCGAGGAAGACGGAGTAGATATGTCCTTCGAGGTGATTGACGCCTAGGAGGGGCACGTTTCTGGCGGCGGCGAGTGCTTTGGCGAAGCTGAGGCCGACGAGGAGGGAACCCGCGAGTCCGGGTCCGTAGGTGACGGCGACGGCGTCTATATCCGTTATTGCCACGTTGGCCTTTTTCAGCGCAGCGTCGACGATCGGGACGATGAGACGCTGGTGATCCCGGGATGCCAGCTCCGGAACGACCCCCCCGTACTGTTCATGGACGGCCTGGGACGACACGACCGACGAGGCGAGTCGCCCGTCGACAAGGATCGCCGCGGCCGTATCGTCGCATGAGCTTTCAATGCCGAGCACTACGGTAGCCATGCCGAAAGTTATGGCATGCCGCCGAGAACGGCGTCAGGGAGTATCCTCAGACGACTCCTCGTCCGCCGGGAGCGAGTCGGCCTGACGCAGCTCCACGTCGTGGATGTTCCGCGTCTGCGATACGGCCTGCTCCAGCTTCACCCACGGTCCGTAACTCCAGAGCCGCTTGTGCATGCCCGCGATGATCGCCTGCGATCGACGGTATGGCGTGGGCTTCGCCTCTGCGAGCTTCTCCATTTGCTCGGCGATCTCAAACAGGCGAGCACGGATCTCCTTCGTAAATCCGAATCTCCCGATCCTGGCGACCAGCCGCTCGTACTCCCAGTCAAGGAGACTCTTCTGATGCGTCTCCGCCGGATCGGCATAGGTATTGTCGTCGAATATGCGCTGTGCCTCCTCGTCGAAGACGTTCTTTCCTGCCTTCTTGAGTATCTCCGTTGATCCGATCGGGAGGAAGAAGCGCAGGCTGAGCGTCCGCGACGGATTCGCCAGCTTCAGGTTGGCCCCATTGGGGACCCTTCCCGACGAGGGCGGGCGCGGGAGCTCGATGTGGCTGTTGAACGAACGGAAGGCCTCGTAAATGGAGGTCGAATCGTACGGGGTCCAGTCCAGATCGTGCTTCTTGAGAATCTCGAGCATTTCCACCAGCGTGATCGAGGCGCCTCGGCGCATCGTCACTAACTCGGTGCGCATCGTTCGGGAAAGGTCGACGGGAACGTGCTCCACTGCCCGGTATGCCGCGACCACCGACGGTAAATAAGCCCTCGACTGGCGCTTGAACGTGCTCTGACGGCGGACTTCGTCGAACCCCGTCGTCACAGCCCAGGCGTACGCGTCGAACACCGACGCGCTGTCGGGATTTGGCCGCTCGCGCATCAGGTACAGACGGCAGACATTGAAGATGTTGCCAACGCCGGTATTATAGGCAGACAAGCCGGGTAGTTCGTGCCCGACCGTGTTTGAGTACGCACGCATGATCATGAACGCGTACTCCATCGTGAGCAAAGGATGCCGCTCCTCTCTAACCCAATAGACTTGGCCCGTCGACGAGTTGACCTTAAACCGGTGGAGCCCGAATCTCGTTGTGTAATCGGGCATGAACTGGTAACGTCCCCTTGCGCCGGCAGTGGAGATCAGCCAATCCTGATTGAACGTCTCGACGGTGCTCAGTTCGGTGGAGAGTGCGCTCAGCCGATGCATGCGGGCCAGTCGCAGCTCATAGGCCAGAAACGGCTCGGCTCGTTTGCGAGACTCGAAGACCTGATTCAGCCGGCCCCACGTGATGGTCAGGTTCGACCGACGGTAGCCGCGCCTCTCGAACTTGTCAAGCAGGCCGCGCATCGCCGCTCTGCGTTTCTGGTCGACTCGATCCCAGTCGGCCGAGCCGGTCGCCAGGAAAGCCGAGCGCGCGTCCGTCAGAATGTGTCGATCGAGGACTTTGCCGGATGCGTTGTCGATGACGCGCAAGGTGAAGTTGTCGTCTTCCGCGTACCGCGCGTTGTGCAGGATTAGCAGGTCGTAGAAGTCGCGGAAACCTGGTGGATAGAGGTTAGTGTCGGCGAGCGTCTCGTTCTCCGGGACCAGCGGCGCGTACAATTTGCCAGGGTCCAGATTCATCTGGCGCGCGAGCGACCCGGTCGTAGCGAAGGGGACCGCTGTCATCGGAGGCCGCGACCGCACCGGGTCGGGCTGACCCTGCACAGAATGCGCCGAACTGGTCAGAATAGCCAGCGACGCGACGAGCGCTGTCGCGATCACTACTTCGGATCCGTGGAATCTGAACAACCTCAAGGAGAATCTCCGCCCATTCGTT
>DATKEJ010000447.1:0-18627 GCA_035512315.1 Rhodothermales bacterium
TGTCGCCGTCGAAAAGGCGCATCTCGATGACGGCCGACTCGCTCTTGTTGCGCCGGTGGAGGTCATCCATTCGCCCGAGCACCTGATCCACAGTTACCTGTGCGGCGGCCGTCTCGGGGGATAACGCCCCCATGGCCACGAGCGCGATGATTGAAACCTTATGGGCCACTGAAGGCATGGGCCCTCCCTCCGTATTCTGGTGAGACCGTCTGACGATAAGAAAAATAGGGCGGAGCCAGTAGTGACTCCGCCCTTTTTTGGTGTCTGATCGAGAAACCAGGCGGTCTAGAAATCCATTCCGCCGCCCATTCCGCCACCCATGCCGCCGGCTCCGCCGGGCATGTGAGACTCTTTCTCCGGCTTGTCTGCGATGACAGCCTCGGTGGTCAGCAGCAGACCGGTAACGGATGCCGCATTCTGCAGCGCCGTCCGAGCGACCTTTGTCGGATCAATCACGCCTGCCTGGATCAAGTTGACGTATTCCTCCGAACGGGCATCGAAGCCAAAGTCGTCTTTGCCTTCTTTTACTCGCTGGGCTACGATCGACCCTTCGACGCCGGCATTGATGGCAATCTGACGAAGAGGCTCTTCGAGCGCACGTCTGACGATGTTCACACCGATCTCCTGATCGGCGTTCTCGGTTTCGACCGTTTGGATCGCGGAGAGGCATCGGATGAAGGCGACGCCGCCGCCCGGAATCACGCCCTCTTCGACCGCGGCACGCGTGGCGTGCAGCGCATCTTCCACGCGAGCCTTCTTCTCTTTCATTTCGACCTCGGTGGCCGCCCCGATCTTCAGCACGGCAACGCCGCCTGCGAGCTTCGCAAGACGCTCCTGGAGCTTCTCGCGATCGTAGTCGGAGGTCGTGCCTTCGATCTGCTGCTTGATCTGGTTGATTCGCGCCTTGATTTGGCCTTCCTCGCCTCCGCCGTCTACAACGGTCGTGTTGTCCTTGTCGATGACGATTCGCTTGGCGCGACCGAGGTACTCGAGCGTGGCGTTCTCGAGGCGATAGCCTTTCTCTTCGGAAATCACCGTTCCGCCCGTGAGAATCGCGATGTCTTCGAGCATGGCCTTGCGACGATCACCAAATCCCGGAGCCTTCACGGCCGCGACTTTCAGCGTTCCGCGCAGCTTGTTCACCACGATCGTAGCGAGCGCCTCGCCTTCGATGTCTTCGGCGATCAGCAGAAGGGGGCTGCCCATTTGGGCCACTTTCTCGAGCACGGGAAGCAGATCCTTCATGGCGCTGATCTTCTTGTCGTGGATCAGTATGAACGCGTCTTCGAGGACGGCTTCCATCTTGTCCGGATTGGTCACGAAGTATGGCGAAAGGTACCCACGGTCGAATTGCATACCCTCGACTACTTCGAGGTTGGTATCCGTTCCACGGGCCTCTTCCACGGTGATGACGCCATCCTTGCCGACGCGCTCCATGGCGTCTGCGATGAGTTCACCAATGGCCTTGTCGTTGTTGGCCGACACGGTGGCCACCTGGCTGATCTCGTTCTTGTCTTCGATGTCACGGCTCATCGCGCGCAACGCCTCGACAACCGCCTCGACCGCCCTGTCGATGCCCCGCTTAAGGTCCATCGGATTGGCGCCGGCCGTCACGTTCTTCAAACCAGCCGTCATGATGGCCTGGGCCAACACGGTCGCAGTGGTGGTTCCGTCACCGGCCACGTCGCTAGTCTTGGAGGCGACTTCCTTCACCATCTGCGCGCCGACGTTCTCAAGCTTGTTCTCGAGCTCAATTTCTTTCGCGACGGTCACGCCGTCTTTTGTCACGGTCGGGCCGCCAAACTTCTTCTCGATAATGACGTTGCGTCCTTTCGGCCCAAGCGTCACCTTCACGGCATTCGCGAGTTTGTCCACGCCTCGCTTCAGCGCGTCGCGTGCCTCGAGATCGAATACGATATCTTTGCCTGCCATTTCTTTTATATAAAAGGTTTATCTACAGTTGACTGACGACTGAGTAATCTCAGCCCACGATGCCCAGGATGTCGGACTCGCGCATGATCAGCACGTCTTCCCCGTCGAGGGTGACTTCCGTGCCGGCATATTTTCCATACAGGACGGTGTCGCCACTCTTGACGGTCATGTCGATCTTCGTCCCGTTCTCGACTTTACCGGGGCCCACCGCAAGGACGGTTCCTTTTTGCGGCTTTTCCTTAGCCGTATCGGGAATGATCAGACCTCCGGACGTTACCTCCTCAGCTTCCTGGGGACGTACAACGACCCGATCCGCAAGAGGTGTAAGTTTTGCCATGGCTATGTCTCCAAAGTTTGTGGTTGATGCGAAAGTTGTTTTCTTACAAGAATGAATCTGAAGCGACGGCCACCCCAGTTTGTTAGCACTCTCGACTTGTGAGTGCCAACAACCGCCGCATTTCAGTCTTGGTTCCCAAGTTCAAATGGAATTCAACGAAGACGCGTTTTGTTGTGCAGACAGCGCCCAAATCGGATATTCCGATTCAGACCGTCGAACTTGATGATTGAGCCACACTTGCTGTACAGGAAATCGGGCGAGCGGCCCGCTGTCGGCGCGATCGTGTGGCCTGTCGCGCTCCTCGCCTCGTTGTCGATCCTCGTCGTGGCCGCCATGACGCCGTGGGTGGCGGAAGGGCCTAGAGCCGTGATCCAGACGGCCTATCAGACCCTCTGTCACCAGCGGGTCGACAGGTCATTTGGGGTCGGCGGTACGGCTTTCGCCGTCTGCCATCGCTGTTTCGGGATTTACTCAGGTCTCGCAGCCGGACTTCTGGCGCTGCCTGTGGCCTGGAAGTTTGGAAACGCGCTGAAGCGCTATGCTCTGATCGTTCTTGGCACAGCCGTCGCTCCCCTTGTATTCGATTGGGGAGTGGACGTGTTGGGACTTTGGTCAAGCACGGCTTTTTCGCGATTTTCTACGGGTCTTCTGGCAGGAGTGGCAGGTGGCGCTTTTCTGAGCCTGGCAATATATGAGGGCACCAAACCGCGCGCTGAGCCGCGCCCACAAACGGAGTAAAGGCATGACCGGAAAATCTCAGTCCATCCTCCTCGGGGCAATGGTCGTCGGCCTGCTGGCAACGATCTTTGGGCTGGTTCAGTTCAGCGCCCAAAGCCAGGTTCTTGGCAGCGTCGCCTGCTGCGTCATCCCGACGGTAGGGGCGCTGTTGGCAACTTGGCACTACACGTCGACGAACGCCCTTACGATTCGAGCCGGTGAGGGCGCCATGATCGGTCTCGCCGCCTCCATTCTGGGCTACTTCATTTCTCTTGTTCTCAGCGTGCTCGTCTCATACACGGGCTTGATGCCCAGTCCTTTCGATGTCGAGGCGGTAATCGAGATGACGCAGCAATCGATGGTCGACAGCGGGTCTTCTCAAGTGGAAATTGATCAGGCGATCGGATTCATGCGCGAGTTTTACTTGATGTTCGTGATCGTGGGGATCGTCGCTTACGGGGTCCTCGGCGCAGTGGTCGGAGCCATCGGAGCCAGATTGTTCAAACGAGGGGAGCCCGACATGGAGTTCGGAGCGCCCGAGATGGAGTGAGAGGCGGCGCCTATTGGCGACCAGGCGACCACGGCTTGCGGATCCGCGGCTCGCCTAGCAACGCAGCATCGATCAGTGTTTTTTGCCACTTGGTGAGCTTCCTTTGCTCGCGTGTGCGGGTCGTAACGGCGACGGCAGGGATATCTTCGCCAAGAGGTTCGTGATAGTGTTCCTTCGCGCCAAGCGTCATGCCCGGCGGCGCGGCATCGAATTTCTCGTCGAAGAATCGCGGTTTAGTGGTCGGGAAACGGAACTCGTCGCGCGGTTTTCCGAGTCGTGCCGGCGCGGGTCTGACCATTGGCGGTCTGGGTTCCGCTCTGGGTTCCTGTCTGGGTTCCGGTCTGGGTTCCGGCCGCCGTTCTCCAGCCTTGCCTTCGGCCAATGCCTCCTGAATTTGACGAAGGGCTTCCTCGAACGGCGTCAACTCCTGTGATCGCGAATCGCGCGCATTGGGGATCGGACGCTGCGGCGGCGCAGGAGGTGTCCCTCCCCTTGTCTTCTTACCCCGTAGAAGCCGGCTGAGCAGAGGCGCCAGAAGAATTACGAGCCAGAATAGGATTTCCAGATCCACGGACGAACGAGTTAGTGTTCCAAGAAAGCCGGTTGGGTGACGGCGAACACCTAATGTACGAACACCGAACACTCTCAAACAGGATTCGCCCGCAATGGTGGCTGCGACGACGCCAGATGATCGGCGATCTTTCGAGCGGCTCGGTGGAGGGCGACCGCGCCCATGTCGCAACCCGCAACCCAGCGATACGGGGAGCCGGGTTCAGCCACCATCACCACGTCGGCCACATCACACGCGAACGCGTGCATCGTGATTTTGAAATGGCTGAAGGCGTGTTTCACCGACAACAGCTCCCGCGATGGCTCGACGGCCAGACCTGCCCGGTCAGCCACACCTCTTCGAAGGGCCTCGCGCAGCGATTCACCCTCTCGACACCGGGCGCCCGGAAATTCCCACAGCCCGCCCAGCAGCGAGCCTTCCGGCCTGCGAGTCAGAAGGATCTCCCCGTCGTCGTTTAGCACCACCCCCACGGCGACGTCATAGTGCGGCACCGCCTTCTTCTTTGTGAAGATAGGAAGCGCCTCGGCCGAGCCGGCCGAGTATGCCCGGCAGTTTTCGGACAAGGGACACGAGCCGCATCGCGGGGAGGACGGAGTGCAGACTGTCGCTCCGACATCCATCATCGCCTGATTGAACGAACCCGGATTGCGATGGTCGATTAGCGATTCGGCGACCTCCCGGATCAGCCGGCCTCCGGACGCACGGTCGACCGGCTCGTGGAGGTTCAGGTAGCGCGAGAGGACGCGAGTCACATTCCCGTCGACGGCCGCCTCCGGTCGTCCGAAAGCGATCGACAGTACGGCTGCCGCAGTGTACGAACCGACGCCCGGCAGCTCCAATGCCTCCGACATTTCCGACGGGAAACTTCCTTCGAACTGCTCCACGATCCGGCGTGCAGCTTTGTGGAGGTTTCGTGCCCGCAAGTAGTATCCAAGACCCTCCCATGGCAGCAGCACGTCGTCGAGCTCCGACGCGGCCAGCGTCTCGACATCGGGAAATCGCGCGACAAAGCGCTCGAAGTACGGTCGAGCTTGATCCACGCGAGTCTGCTGGAGCATGATCTCGGAGACCCACACCTCGTATGGATCGTCCGAACGACGCCACGGTAGGTCGCGGGCGTGGACGGCGTACCAGTCGAGGAGGTCTCGTCGAAATCGCTCGATCTCGGATTGCGCGAGTCCGCCAATGGATTGCATCGAGGAAGATGATTAAGCTCGGCCCAAAATCGGACGTTCTTCCACTCGGAGCAAGGGAGAGCGGAACGAGCGCCCGGCGGGCGGCGTTTTGAAGCCGACTCTTCGATGAAAACAACTTGCCCGGGTGCGGGCGCATCCCTTGATAAGCGGCCGCAGAATATGTGCGCTCCTGGTGCCGCTGCTCCTTTCGGCGGCCGCCGTCGCGCAGGACCCGACCGGCGCTCAGTCGCCGGAGTGGCGTCTGGTGGTGGACGGCAATGTCGCGGACTTCCCCTTCGAAGTGCGTGTCCCTGTAGACAGCGCCGAGTCGATCGGCGGTGAGCTGCTCGTCTGGTATTCGGCACAGGGCTACTACTCGGCGCGTATCGACTCGATTCGGCTCCAACCCGCGCCCGAGCCGTCCGTTCAGGTGTTCGCGCATCCGGGGTCTCGAACCGTCATCGGAGACATCCAGGTCTCCGGCGCGAAGATTTTTTCGCCGGATGCCTTGCTGGGGTCGATGGATACGCGCGAAGGCCAGGTTCTGCGGCCCGACGTACTCGAGCGGGACATCAGCCGCCTTTTGAGGCGGTACGAGGCGAAGGGATTCGTGTTGGCGTCGATCGAGATCGTGCGCCTCGCGGACGAGGATCTCGACGGCGAACTGGACATCGTGATTCACGTCGACGAGGGCCCGTTCATGGAGCTCGGAGCGATTGAGCTTCTTGGGGTTCGTCGAACACGGCCGGGCTTTATAGCTAACCTGCTGGGGCTCGAGACAGGGGCGCCGCTCGATCATTACGATTCCGAAGAGTTCGCCCGAAGGTTGCGCGAGACCGGCCTCTTCGTCGAGGTAGACTCGATTCGTCTGGCCGTCTCAGCCGACGAGCGCGCGGTCGTTCGCGTATGGCTCAGGGAGGACGTCCCAGGCTCGTTCGACGCCGTCATCGGGTACCTGCCCGATGCCGCATCGGGCGGGGGCGGGAGCGTTGTCGGGAATGTGAATATCCTCCTCAGGCACATTTTCGGCGCCGGCCGCACGTTTGACTTCAAGTTTCACCGCCTGCCCCAGAGCACGAGCCGCGTGAGCGTCCATGCCTCAGATCCGTTCGCCTTTGGCCTCCCGGTCAGAATCGGAGCGGGTTTCGACGGATTCCAGCAGGATTCGACTTACGACTCCAGGCGATACAGCCTCCAAGGCGGCCTGCGCCTGGCCGAAGGGTTGGAGGTTTTCGCAACCGGAAGCCGCGAGCTCACCCGGCCCGGGAGCGCGCGCGAGCTTGAGGTACCCAGCTCTGACTCGTGGTTCGCCGGCGTCGGATTCAGGTACATTCGGATCGACCGGCGCATCAACCCGCGCCAGGGCTACGAGGTCACCTCGAACGTCGAAAGCGGCAGGAAAAGGCGCGACCCGGCACAGCTCGCACCTCAGGACCTGGCTGACGAAGTCATCCGCCAACAGCGATTCTCGGTGTCGGGCAGAGCCTTCGTTCCGGTTGCGTTACGCCATGTAGCCGTCGTCGGGTTTGACGCGCGCGGCATCCAAAGTCCATCGTACGACTTCTCCGACCTCATCCGTTTCGGCGGAGCGCAGTCGCTCAGAGGTTACAATGAAGAGCAGTTCCGGGGCGACGTGGTCGCTCGGCTTCTGACTGAGTGGCGGTACTTGGTGGACAGAACGTCGCATCTGTTCGTATTCTTCGACTTGGGTTATTACGGCGCCCCCGAAACGGGTACGTCCACAAACGTGCCGAATCGGTTCGACCGGTTTCTGGCCGGTTACGGTTTTGGTCTCGAGCTGGGAACGGGAGCCGGACAATTTTCAGTGAGCCTTGGATTCAATCGTGACGAGGGGCTCGACGCCAAGGTGCACTTGGGAATGTCTCTGGGTTTATGACCGACGAAAAATCCGGCCGCGGCTTGTCAGCCGGCGGTTTCTATTTCGCGGAACGAGATCAGATCGGGAAAGACTCCATCAGGCTGCTTCCTGACGAGGCCCGCCACGCGCTGCGAGTGTTGCGTCTCGAAAAGGGCGACGAAATCGCCGTTGTGGACGGTGAAGGCGGATGGTATCGAGCGCGCATTCAAACGGTCGATCGCGACGGACTGGTTGCGGCGATTGAGGAGCGCAAAGAGGAGGTCGGAGAGCCGCCGTATCGTCTGACCGTGGCGATGGGGCTCTTGAAACAGCAGGGCCGGTTCGAGACCTTTCTGGAGAAAGCGGTCGAACTCGGTGTCACGCGGATCGTGCCGACGATCACCGAGCGCAGCCTGCAGATCGGCATCAGTATGCCGCGATGCCGCCGGATTCTAGTCGCAGGCCTGAAGCAATCCATGCGGAGCAGGCTGCCGCAGTTGACCGAGCCTCGACCATTCAAATCTGTGATCAAGGAGGGTGCTGCCGCAAGATTCATCGCGCATGAGACCGCCTCAAGCGATCAAAGCCTCCTCGGTCATGTTGAGGCACTCCGGGCCGCGGCCTCGTGCCACGTCCTGATCGGCCCCGAGGGAGGCTTCACCGACGAGGAGGTCGCGAGCGCACGAGCAGCCGGGTGGGCCGAGGTGTCGCTCGGCAATGCCAGGCTCAGGACTGAAACCGCCGGGATCGCCGCCGCAGCTATCGTGCAATTGATCAAATCCGCCGGGAGGCAAATAGAACGCTAAACGCTAAACGAGAAACGCTGAACGGGAACGCTAAACGCTAGACGGAACGCTAATGGATCTAATGGAACAAATGATCGACCGGAAGCAGCTTGTGGACGGGGTCCTGCTCAAGGTGTATCGAGACCGCGTCCGGTTGCCCGACGGTGGAGAGTCGGTCCGCGAGTGGATCGATCACCCCGGGGCGTCGGCGGTCGTGCCGATCATGGATGACGGCCGCGTCGTTCTCGTCAGGCAATATCGGTATCCCGCCGGACGCACGTTCGTTGAGGTGCCTGCGGGCAAGCTCGACGTTCCCGGCGAAGATCCGGTGGACGTTGCCAGGCGGGAGCTGGAGGAGGAGACAGGGTGGGCCGCCCAAAAGCTCGAGCATATTGGCTCACTCTACGCCGCGATCGGCTACAGCAACGAAGTGATCCATTGTTTCATCGCCTCCGAACTTGTCTTCTCGGAGAGTGCTACAGAACCCGACGAATTCATCGAACTCGTTTATGCGACGTTTGACGAGGCAATTGCGATGGTGGTCAGCGGTGAGATTTGCGATATGAAATCCGTTGCCGCGCTGCTTCTCGCGAACGCGCGGCGGGTTCGCGCGTAGGAGCCGATGCAGCCGACCCTTCGGTCAACCGCTTCTTCGTTTGAACGTCGATTGGGTCCGGCCTAACTTAAAAGGCTTAACCAAGAATCAACCATGATCATTTACACCGTTTTGATCGTTCTGATCGCCGTCATCGGCGTGCTCATGGCTATCGTGATACTCCTCCAGAGTGGAAAAGGGGGTGGTATGGCCGGTATCGCAGGAGGCAGCGGCGGCGGCGGCGCAACGCAGCTCCTCGGAGCCCGGCAAGCGCCCGACATCCTCGAAAAGGCGACCTGGGTTTTCGCGACCCTGTTCATCGTTCTTTGTATCGGCACCAATTTCTTTGTAGACACCGCTGAGACGCGCCAGAGTGTGATACAGACGCAGAGTCAGCAGCTTCCCGTTGCTCCGCCGACGGCGACTCCGCCTGCGGGCCAGCAGGTCCCCGCCCCATCGGAAGACGGCGATTCCGGATCCGAGCAGTAATCGATGCCGACAAACTCAGTAAAACGAGAGCGCCGAAGAATGAACAGGCTTCCACGATTTTTCTTATTGACTATCGCACTCGCCTTCACGACTTCGATCGTAACGGCTCAATCGGTCGAGTCCGCTACGGCGGAGGACCTGAAGAGGGACATCGAAAGTCTTCGTTCCGAGCTCGCCAAAGTGCGCAAGGACCTCGATGAGGTGCGCTCGCTCGCTCCGATCCATTCGCTCATCGAAGAAAACAGGCCGCTCGACGTTGTGGTCGAAGTGGTGGACTATCCGACCGCTGGGGCGCAAACTTCACCATTGACGATCGTCGAGTTCTCAGACTTTCAGTGTCCGTACTGCGGCCGGTACTCGAGGGACACCTATCCCGCCCTGAAGGAAAAGTATGTGGATCAGGGGACGTTGAAGTACGTTTTTATGGACTACCCGCTGCCCAATCATCCCCTCGCGCCGAAAGCGGCCGAGGCGGCGCACTGCGCCGATGAGCAGGGTCAGTTTTGGGAGATGCACGATGTGCTTTTCGCCAATCAGAACAACCTGGCCGAAGCTTTGCTGCCGGGATACGCGACTGCGATAGGACTCGACGAGACGAAGTTCGCCGAATGCCTGGATTCGGGCAAATACGCCGCGAAGGTCGAAGTGGGCAAAGTGGAGGCTCAGCGCCTGAGAATACGGGGCACACCGTCGTTCGGCCTGGGTTACTCGAGCTTGGATGGGACGTCGGTGCGCGTGGTTCGCCTGATCAGAGGAGCCCAGCCTCTGGCCGCTTTTGAGGCCGGGATTGAAGAGCTGCTGAAGTCGGACTCAGGGTCGAATTGACTTTCGCAGGCGTCTTGTGGTCGCATCTCGACCGCAGAAAGACGGACGTCAGCATTAAGGTAAAAAAGAAGGGCAGCCCTCATCGAAGGCTGCCCTTTTTGCGGATCGTCGACCTGTAAGCCGAATTCTGTCTTCGGTTCCGGGAGTTCGTCCCGAAGCCGGAGGTCGTCATTTATCTGGGACCGCCGTCGCCGGCGGCCTCTAGCAGTCTACCTGCTCCACTCAGGCAGGGCGCCTGACGCTTCCGCGATCGGAGCTGCTTGACCTTGCACCACGTGAGGTTTGCCTGGCCATCCCGGTCACCCGGCATGCCGGTGGGCTCTTACCCCACCGTTTCACCCTTTGCCTGTTCCCGAACGAGTCCGGGACATCGGCCGGTATCCTTTCTGTTGCACTTGCTGTCACCCGTCCGCAAACGGGCGCCTTCCCGTTAGGAAGCACGCTGCCCTGCGGTGTTCGGACTTTCCTCATCCCGAGTGAATCGGGACGCGACGACCCAGTCGACGCTCGTGTAACCCACCTCCGTCGCCTTTGGTCCTGGACGGTCCGAAGTCCGACCCGTGTCCGGGTTCCCCTCCGTCCGACTCTTCCCGGTTGCATCGAGATCCACCGGGCGTCGCTCCAGCCGCCCCCTCAGGCGGGGGACCACGTCCGTGCACCGTCCGTTACGTTAGCCCTGGATCCCGGATCGAGTCCGGGATGACGGACGTCGGACTTCGGACGCCGGACGTCTAAGCCTGCTCCACGAGGTCATTCTCCTCTGGGAGTTCTTTCGGTTTCGACTCCAGGAACAGGTCTTGATCGACGATGATGCGCCCTGTATGTTCACAGACCACGATGCGGTTGCCCTGGCGGATTTCCACTTGACGCTGAGGCGGTACGGCAAACCCACCGGCGGCGCCGCGAATCAGGGGCACGACGGCGCGGCCGTCGCGGAGTCGATCGCGGAGTCGGTGGTAGGCCAACAGGTATCGTTGGTCGATGGAGTCGGTGGTCTTCTCACGAAGCTCGTTGAGGTCCCTCATCTCATTCTCGGTGTCGCCGATCACCACATCCAGCTCTTGCTTCTTCTCGTCGATAAGGGCCGAGAGTTCGTCGAGCCGAGCCTGCGCGTCAGCGATGGTGTTCTCGCTCTCCTGCTTGACTTCCTCGTAGCTTTCGAGCGATGCCTGCGCCTCCGTGATTCGCCCGCGGTGCGATTCGATCTCTTTGGTCAGGGCGTCGTATTCGCGGTTGTTTCTGACCTGGAGTTGCTGTTTCTCGTATCGCTCGATGGCGCCTTCGCTGTCGGCGATCAGCCGTTCAGACGTACGCCGCCGCTCCTCGTGCTCTTCGAGTTCCTGCTTGTAGCGCTCAATTCGCGTCACGAGGCCTTGTCGTTCGTCCTGGAGGTCCGCAATGTCGTTCGGCAGATCGCCGCGGAGCTTGTCGATCCGGATGATCCGGCTATCGATGTGTTGAAGCCGAATGAGCGCCACAATCTGTGCGCGCGTATGCTCGGTGGTGGTCATAAGGGAGAATTGGGTATCTGGATCTGGATGTAGTTACGCTGCAATTGCGGAATAACGAACGTCAGGCAGTTAAAGTTCGATGAAAACGGTTGCAAAGTGATCAAGTCGAGATGAATGTCGCAACCGGAGAGGTTCGCGTGGTCGTTCGCATCCAACTTACGGCGGGCATGCGATCGCTGAGCCATTCCAGCAGAAGGGACTCCGTCGCCGCCTCCGTTTCGTAGTGGCCGGCGTCGATGAGCGCCATGCGGGGATGTCCGTCTCCATCCTGCACCTCAAAGAACGAGTGGTAGTTAATGTCGGACGTGACATAGGCATCGACTCCACGGCGCATAGCGGTGGCGATGAGGTCCCGTCCCGCCCCGCCGCAAACTGCCACACGCCGAACATCGGCCGAAGGATCTCCGGTGTAGCGAACGGCCTTAGTGACGAGCCGGCTGCAAACGCGTTCGAGGAACTTTGGCAGAGGTTCAGGTTCTGCGAGATCCCCGATGATCCCGAGCCCAAAGCCAGAGACGGTTTCGGCCATCTCGTAGACGTCGAATACCGGAGTCTCGTACGGATGTGCATCGCAAAGTGCGCCGATCACGGCTTGGAGTCGATCGCGTGTGAGCGCGACCTCGATCCGCCATTCCTGCACCGACTCGACGCCTCCTCCTGCCGTCCCAATGAACGGATCGGCCGAGGGGAGCGGCCGGAAGACGCCGAAACCCTGCGATTTAAAGGCAACGTCGGAATAATCGCCGATGCGCCCAGCTCCGGCCCGGCCCATCGACTCTCTGACCGCCTCTGCGTGGTCGGCCGGCACGAAGGTGACGAGCTTGAGCATCCCCTCGGAAAGAGGCGACAGAAGCTCGCGGCCGGTCAGCCCGAGCATGTCAGCGAGGGCATTCGAGACGCCGTTCTTTACCGAATCGAGGTTGGTATGCGCCGCCACGAGCGCGATTCCGGATCGTGCGAGACGCAGCACCATCGTCCCGACGAGAGACGAGGTTGAAATGCTGCGGATCGGGCGGAAGATGAGAGGGTGATGCGTTACGATCAGCTGCGCAGCGGAATCCTCGGCTTCGCTGATGACGGGCGGCGTGACCTCGAGCGCGATAAGACCGCACGAGATTTCCTGGGCCGGGTCTCCAATCTGGAGGCCGACATTGTCGTACGACTGTGCAATGCCGGGTGGCGCCCAGTCGTGAATTTCAGCGAGGATCTCCTTCAGGATCATGACGCGTGAAGATCCGAACGTGGGCCCGTTTCCGCAATCGATCGTCCGGCGAGGCGGACGCCCTCTTTCTCATCCACCAGCTGAAGCACGCCGTATCCGATCGCCAGGAAGATCAGAACGGTGGCAACGCCGGCGCGCTGAGAATGGAAGAGAAGCGTTGCCTGGCCGAGAAGGAGCGGTCCGAGGAAGGCCGTTGCTTTGCCCGAGAATGCGAAGAAACCAAAGAACTCGTTCTCCTTGTCCGGAGGCACGAACCGGCCGAGAAGAGAACGGCTCGCCGCCTGGTTGGGGCCCGCGAAGATGCCGACCGCCAGTCCTCCGACCCAGAGCCAGAACCGTGACGGCGCGAGAACGGCGATCACGACTGCCGCGAGCAGCCCGATGAGTGTCCAGTCGATCGTACGCTTGCCTCCGATTTTATCGTCTATGAAGCTGAAGGCCCATGCTCCGGCACCCGCGGCGACGTTGAGTGCGATCCCGAAGACGATCACTTCGTCGAGCGTGAAGTCGAACACGGTCCCGGCGTAGATGCCGCCGAAGGCGAAGATCGTGACGAGGCCGTCGTTGTAGAAGAGACGCGCGATCAGCAGGCGCACGACGTGGCGATAGCTGCGGATCTCGACGGCGGTCGCTTTCAGCTGCCGCCACGTCTCCTGGGCGATTGAGGCGGTCGGCGGGGAGGCAGCGGACCGGTCTTCCTCCACGAAAAGGAAGATCGGAATGCTGAAAACTGCGAACCACGCGGCCACGAGAAGGCAGGTCGCGCGGACGTTCTCGTTGGCTTCGGTCGAGAAGCCGAACCACGGCGTATCGGTCTGGATGAATCCGAACAGCGCGATGACGAGGCACAGCAGGCCGCCGACATAACCGAGCGCCCAGCCGTAGCCCGAGATGCGGCCGATTCGGTGCTGTGGGGCGATGTCGGGGAGGAAGGCGTTGTAGAACACGCCTCCCAGCTCGAATCCCACGTTCGCCACAATGAACCAGAGGAGGGCCGTTCCGGCCTGCGATTCAAGCCCGGCGTCTGCCCGCGCCGAATACGGCTCGGCGAAGAACAGCATTACCGAGCCGCCGATCGCTATCAGCGTGAATACGAAGAGGAATCGCTTTCTGTATCCGCCGCGGTCGGCGATGGCGCCGAGGACGGGCGAAAGGATGGCTATGCCGATGGCTGAGATCGTGACGCCGTTGGCCCACATGGCCTGGCCGGTTATCTCGTCGCCGGTCATGGCCTTCGAGAAGAAGACGGAGTAGACGAACGTGACGATTACGGTCGTGAACGACGAGTTGGCGAAGTCGTACAGCGCCCAGGAGGCGACAGCGCGCTTTAGTTTGGGTCCGGGCTCAGGCAACGAGGCAGACTGTTTGTGACGGGATTGAGAAGGTAGACAAACTGCCGTTAGTCACAAAGGCCGGCTACTCTTTGGCTTTCAGCCAGAGCGCGGGATCGACCGCCTCACCGGTTTCCGAAAACAGCGCGAAGAACAGCGCGGCTTGCCTGGGTTGAGCGTCAGTGCCCGCCTCGCCGAGGATCTGGCCGGCCGTCACGCGCTGGTTGTTCTCCACCCGAACGTCTGAGAAGTTCGCATAGAGACTGGTGTAGTCTCCGTGCCGGATCGTGACGCACGTTCCGTAACCCGGAAGGAAGAATATCCGGCTCACCTGGCCGTCGAAAATAGCACGCACGACGGCCGCCGGTTTGGTCGCGATTTCGATGCCCGGATTCAGCGTCTGCGTTTTGTATACAGGGTGGACCCGCGTGCCGAACGGTTCGGTGACGGCTCCACTGACCGGCCACGGAAGGGCGCCACGCCTGGCGGTGAATCCGGCGGCGATTTCGGCGAGCTCAGCTGCGGCGATCGGATTCGACTCCGTCAAGTCCTTGACCCGCTCCGATTCTGCCGTGACGAGCTCGGTAATCCTCGCGGAAAGCGCCTCGGCTTCCGATCGACGCTGGTTCAGCTCGCGCTCGATCTCCGATCGCTGTTCTTGGGCTTCCCGAGCGATTCGGTCGCGATCCGTGCGCAACGAGGCGAGTCGTCCGCGCTCTTCAAGATCCTTGGCCGCGAGCTCCCTGTTGTTACGGATCGCCTCCTCGAGCGCCTCGTGGCGCTCATCCAGACCGCCGGCGGATTTTCGGATATCGTCGACGCGCGACTGCCGCTGTTGGGTAAATCGGCGGAGGTAGCGGATCCTCGCCAGAATCCGGTCGATCGATCCGGCCGTCAGGATCATGGCGAGATAGACGGCGCGGCCGTGCTTGTAGGCATGGATGACGCGGCGCTCGTAGTCCTTCTGAAGGGCTCCGATGTCTGATTCGACGGCTGCGAGGGCATCCTCAATTTCCTTTGCTTCCGCCTCGAGCTGCCGGTTTCGGCGGGTGTAGGTATTAACCAACTCCTGGCGGACCGCTATTTCGCGATCGATGTCCTGAAGTCGCTGGAGCGCTGATGCTTCCTCCCTCCGCGCGCGATCGAGTTCGGCCTCGTACGCCGAAATCTGATCCTCGAGATTCTTCAACTCCTCCTGAGTGGTCTCACGCTCGGCTCGAACCTCACGAACGTCGTCGAATCCTTGTCCCTGTACCGTGAACACGGTCAGCAACGCGAGCATGATACCGAGCGCCGCGCTGCCTGCCGAACTGTACAACGTACTAGTCTTCATCACTTAATCAGGATGTTCTCGTCGACCTTGCCGACATCGAACCGGAACGATAACCGGTCGGGGTTCACCTCAACGGAGCGGTGGTAGACCTGAAACCTCTCGCCGGCCAACGGTCGCTCTACTTCGATCCGTCTTGGTACGACAAAGTCTCCAAACGAATCGAAGTCGCTGAATGTTCGCCTCTCGATCACGTCTCCCGACGACGTTTTGTCCTCCAGTTGAACGATGCGCCACAGTCTTGGATCGACCGTCAGCGATCTCGCTCGGTCCGTCGTAGTCAGGTAATAGTACAACGAATCATGTGTCACGTGCCAGTCCATTCCTCGATCGATTTCCACCGCGCCCGCAATGCTGGCGAACAGTTCGTCGAACGGGCCCGGGATCGGAAGCATTTGGGATGCCTGGTCGACCGCGCCTCGATAAAGGCGTTTGCCGATCCGGTCGTACACGAAAAAGCTGTCGGGTGTAACCAGGGATCGCACGGCTTCGATGCCTAGGGTAACTCTGGCCCTGACGAGCAGCGAATCCGCGCGCCGATAAGTGATGTCGAGGTTAACCGAGCGGTTCTCATCAGGTGTCTCGAAGCGCATTCGCGACCGGGTCTCGACCGCGACGAAAGGCCGGATCGCGGCCTCGACTTCGCCGGCGATGTAGCTCCTGTCATGATTCGGGAAACCCGCCGGCAAGTCAGGGGAGATGAAGGGGGGACGGCTCGCGGCGCAGCCGGCCACGATCAGCCATACGATCGGTAAGAGCGATACGGATCGATTCATTCGGTCTGCCCGGCTCCAGTCGGAAGGCGGTTACGGATGCTGTTCGAGTTTTGCTTTCAAGGCGACCCGTCGAGGATCCAGGGCCAGCGCCATTCTCCAGTGCTCGAGCGCCGCATCGACGTCGCCCATGGCAGAATAGACGTCGCCGAGGTGCTCATGGCTGCGCGGGTCGCCCCCGTCGAGCTCGACCGCCCGCGACAACCAGTCGAGGGCAGCCCGGTTGTTGCCGCCGACGTATTCGACCCAGCCCATGGCATCAAGAAACAGGGCGTTCTCGGCGCGATCCTTCACGTTGGCCTCGGCGATAGCGCGGGCTTCTCCGGTTCTCCCGTCCTGATCGAGAAGGCTCATGACGAGCCAGTACTTCGCCTCGACGGACCCAGGAGCTACCTCGAGTGCTTCCCTCAGGGCATGCTCTGCGCCTTCGGGTACGCCGAGCAGGCGGTATGCCGCAGCCTGGAGTAGCAGCATCTCCGAGGCTTTCTCGGCGACCGATTCGGTCGCGTGATCGATGACTTCGAGCGCCGCCGCCGCAAAATCGATTGCCTCCTCAGGCCGGCCGGTTCGGAGTGCCGCCTGGCCCGCGACCCGAAGGAGTTCGTAGTGGCCGGGGAAGAGGATCAGCGCGTCTTCCGCGACCGCGAGCGCCCGATCAGGCAGGCCGCCCTTCAGAAAGGACATCGCGGACTTCGTCCATGCATCGATTCGCCGCGGTTCCATCTCGGCCGCCCGCAGCAGCAGGGGTGCGGCGGGGAGGTACTCGGCGCTTCGGTACCGCAGATCGCCGAGCATGTAGAGGACCTCGGGCGTTTCGATGCCTTCCTCGATCATCTCGCCGAGCAGCTCCTCGGCGCGTTGCGCGGCGAGGACGTCGGCAGCGGACCTGGCGTAGAGGTCCGACGCGAGCGTCATCCGATCCACAGGTCGATCCGCTGATTCGTCTGAGGTCGCCCGCACGAGACGCTCGGCTTCCGCGGCCCGGCCTGTTTCGCGGTAGAGCTTGGAGAGCAGCAGGGTGCTGCTCATGTCGGTCGGGTTATCGGCGACCGCCTGCTCGAGGACGGCGATGGCGGCGTCGGTGCTGTCGAGTTCCACGTAGATTTCGGAGAGGAGATGGCGAAGCGAGTTGTTCATAGCATCGATGGAAAGCATCCGTTCGACCGTGGTTCGCATTCCGTCGAGATCGCCGAGGCCGTTGTAGATCTGAAGCATGCGGTAGCGGATCGGCATTTCATCCCCCTGCCGGCCGAGCAGGTCAAGATAGATCTCCAGCGCCTCTTGCTGCCTGTTCAGTTCGGCGAGCAGGTCGGCGGCCATGAAATGAGTCTCGACGTCGTCGGGCTCTCCGGCCAGCCAGTCGCGGAGGACGGCGAGCGACTCTTCAGTCCGGCCGCCGCGGTTGAGCAGCTCGGCAAGGTACACGGTATCCGACCGGTTGCCTGCGTCGAGCGCGACAGCCTGCGACACGTAGTAGATCGCGGTGTCGAGCTCGTCGAGGGCGGCGTACGACTCGGCGAGCGCTACGAGAATGGCGGGTCGGCTGCCGTCAATCTGAATGGCCTGTTCGAAGAGGAAGATGGCCTGGCGGTGGTCGTCGACCAGTGCGCGGGTGAGTCCCCGGATGAAGAGCTGCTGCAGACGCACGTCTTCGCCGTCCGCGACCGGGATCGCCTGTGGGCCCTTGGTCAGCGACGTAGGCGTTCCTGCCGGGTCGAATGACGTCGCGCATCCCGACAGCAGGAACGCTGCGGTGAGCAGATAGTGCGAGAAGGCAGGCATGTTAGCCGGTGATTGGCGAATCGCCCAAAAGAACACTAACACCAACGAGAGGCCCGGGCCTTTGGTTTCGATTAGAAGCTGCCCGAAGCGGGCGCCAATGGAGGCGATTCGATGATCCATAAGCCTACGGTTTTGCGCGATATAACCGATAAGCACAGCTACATGTAGTCGGATAATCGAATCTACTGACAGGAACGGTGCCGCCCGGGCGAGGTCCGAGCGGCGGTCGTCATTTATGGGGCGAACTACAAGATGTTTGGCTTGAATACCGTCAAGTACTTGAAATTAGGGTAATTAATTGCCAGATTATACTCTAGGAAAGCTACGCCGGTTGGAGGTAGAGGGGGGCTGAGGCTGGAGGTTACAACCGGGGATTGCGCGTTTGCGGAACGCGCAGATAGGAGTAACTACGTGTAAACAAAGCGTTTACATACTTCGAACCGGCTCGAAACCGGTTCAAAAAAACCAACATGGGGGAACACCAATGTTTACAGCTGCCCACAACCTGTTTAAGTCGTTCGCATGCTTGGTCCTGATCGCGGGGACCGTATCGGCTTGCAGCACGATGGTCGCGCCGGAAGAAGACGGGACGACCGAGTACGTATTCGGTCAGGCCGGCGACGATCAAGTGCTGTCCAAGGACGAATCCGGTACTGCCGCTCGTGGGGAAGAAGACTGAACTCACGCGAGTTGCTACGAGAATAAGAACCTCCAACCATTGAATCTGTCATGAAAGCAACCCTCAAAACGCTCTCAAGTCTCGTCTGCATGTTTCTTGTAATCGGATCGATGTCGGCTTGCAGCACGATGGTCGCGCCGGAAGAAGACGGGACGACCGAGTACG